>NZ_JADYXE010000048.1:0-33346 GCF_015864465.1 Pseudoalteromonas sp. SWN29 | reverse complement strand
GGCGTATTTCAATATGGGGTAGAGCCAAATTTTTAAGGCTGCACTTAAAATTTTTCTTAAGTACCTACCTATGACATCCATGTAGGCAACAAAGAGTAAATTTCCCCTAGGCAGAACCCTTCGGGCAGCGCATGTTTGGCATTTATGCTGCGTTATCGCCTATTCATGGGGAATAACCACACTACATAGGCTCCGCCTTGCCTAAAAACCAAACATACTGCTGCAAATTCACCCACCAAAGAGCAACACGCCCTAATCATATTTATATCGCTATTTAAGAATAAAGGACATTAAAAAAGCCTTATTGATTTATCAATAAGGCTTTTTTAATGTAAATTTTTAGGCTTACGCTTTTAAGTTACGAACCAGTTTACTCTCGGTGTTTACAGACTTACCGGCTTGGTCGTAGGTCATTGACGTTGGTGCGCCAATTAATATCTCTTTTAATTGTTTAACGCTTAGTTGCGCTTGGCGAGCGGCATGAGCATTAACATTATTTTGTTTTTGGCATTGAGCCAGTTGGGTTTTAACTTGGCTTATTAGCTCAGATATTTCAGAATTTTGTGAGTCGTTACTAGCAATTAGCTTACTTAGTTCTTTATCAAGGGTGCTTAACTTAGTTAAAAAAGACATTTTCTGTTGGGCAATTTCTTTTAAACCAGCACCACGTCGTGAGGCAATAGCAGTAAGCTCGTCGTTCAATAGCGTATGCAAAGAGTCTAAGCAACTCACTTGTTGGTTTAGTTTGACGCTAATTAAACTATTATGATCAGCCATATACGTTAAACTCAAAATCAGCTAAATTTTTGGCAAGCTTTTCACTATCCACTTGGTATTTACCTTCAGTAATCGCTTTTTTAAGCTCAGCAACTTTGTCGCTGTCAAAGCCAGGCGATTGCTGCGCTTTATCTTGAAGCGTTTTTAATTGCTGTGCTTGTGGCGTTAAACTTACAGAATCACTAGCAGCTTTAGGCGAAGGAGCTTGAGCAGCTTGTGTATTTGTATTATCTTTTTTTAAATCAACCTGTTGTTGCTTTGCATTTGTAAGTGCATTAGCTTGTTGATTACTACCATTAACTTGACTAACCATAATAATAAACCTGTATATTGCCCAACTTATGCCAAGTTATCGGCATATACGTAGGATACTTTAGTATAAATCTAAATTAAATATTTACTTGAACAGACTCTACACCATCTACTCGTGCATTTAAAATTTTACCTGATTTTTTGTTTTTAATTTGTATTTGATCACCCAAAGTACCGTCTTCTAAAGCAATGCCTGTTGTTTTAATTCTAAGGCCTCTGAGGTTTGCGTAAATATTAACAGAATCCCCCTTACAAACCATACAAATTTGGTTTAGTAAAACGGGCATCCCGCTTCTAATATTTCGTTTACTTCTGCTACCTATTAAAATTGTGGGATCATCTAAATATTGCACCCTTACAAAGTGAGTTGGTTTCATTTCAACACTCAAATGCGATTTAGTTATTACCTCACCACGAGCTAAGTTAGCAATTGCAACAACAACGGGCGCCATTTCAACAACTCTTACATGAACATATTGAGCCCATGTTTGAGCATCATTACATTTAGCTTGTAAAGTTACTTGGCGGTTAAATGGTGGTTCATCGGAAGTTGATAATTCAAGGTCAGAATTACAAATACGATCAGGAATACGACTGTCTAAAGGCAGTGCACTTAATTGCATATTAGTATTTTTTAATGTACCAATTTGCTCAGTTATATAAGCAACAGCCATCTCTTGTAATAAATCTTTGCTAAATACTTTGGCCTGCAAAGGTAATGCAAAGCAGAGGCTAGCAACAAAATAAAAAACACTGTATCTTCTGACTTTTTTTAACAAACTCATAATGTTTCGACTATGCTTATGGTTTCAAACAGGGTATAAATATTTTGCGTCAAAAAGTAGACGCTCCCGCGATGTTATGTAGCTTTATAAATAGAAAGCAATTATCGTTCCGCATTATTTGTTTTCTTTAGGAGATTTGAATGGCAGGCATTTTAGACTCAGTAAACCAACGCACACAGTTGGTTGGGCAGAACCGCCTAGAATTACTTTTATTTAAGCTCAGAGGGCGTCAGCGTTTTGGCATTAATGTATTTAAAGTGAGGGAAGTATTGCAATGTCCTCCTCTTACAAGCATGCCAAAATCGAATGCTTATATTCGTGGTGTTGCTCATATTCGTGGTCAAACTATCTCAGTAATTGATTTATCAATGGCTGTAGGTGGGCGCCCAATAGAAAGTATTAAAGACAGCTTTATTATCATTGCCGAATACAACCGCTCGGTTCAAGGTTTTTTAGTGGGCGGGGTTGAGCGTATTGTAAATATGAATTGGGAAAAAATAATGCCACCGCCATCAGGTGCTGGGCGTTATTCATATTTAACAGCCGTGACCGAAATCGAAAATGAATTAGTAGAAATTTTAGACGTAGAAAAAATTCTCAACGAAATTTGCCCAGTAAATACAGAAGTAAGTGCTGAAGTTGCACAAAGTGGCGACATTCAAAAAGACTTAGGCGAGCGTATCGTATTTATTGCAGACGACTCCGCTGTTGCGCGTAATCAAGTTAAACGTGCCCTAGAGCCGCTAGGTGTTCAAACAGAGCTTGCTAAAAATGGTAAAGAAGCTTTAATTAGGCTTAAAGAAATAGCAGAACTTGATTGTAAAAACGACATTACTGAGCGAGTTGCATTACTTATTTCTGATGTTGAAATGCCAGAAATGGACGGTTATACATTAACAGCCGAAATAAAAGCAGATCCTAAGCTTGCACCATTACATGTTATTTTACATACATCATTGAGTGGTGTGTTTAACCAAGCGATGATAGAAAAAGTAGGTGCTGACGATTTTATCGCCAAATTTAACCCTGATGAGTTAGCAACTGCGGTTAAAAAATGGGTTCATAGTGACCAATAAAAATAGGTGTTATTGATTTGAATAATAAAGATTTGCAGCAAAGTGAATACGACCAGTTTCGTTCGTTTTTAGAGCAGCAATGCGGTATTGTTTTAGGTGAAAACAAGCAATACTTAGTTAAAAGTCGACTTGCTCCACTCATGGCTCGATTTAATGTGGAATCTTTATCACAATTAGTAAGTAAAACACTTGGCCTTCATGAGCGGCAATTAAGAGCCGCTGTTGTTGATGCAATGACCACAAACGAAACGTTATGGTTTAGAGATCAATACCCATTTGAATTACTTCAAAATAAATTATTTCCTGAATTTAAAGAGTTAAGAAGACCACTAAAAATTTGGTCTGCTGCCAGTTCATCAGGGCAAGAACCCTACTCGATTGCTATGTCGGTTGCCGAGTTTCAAGCTAAGCAACCTGGCGTGCTACGTATGGGCGCGCAAATTATTGGCACAGATATATCTAATACCATGCTTGATATGTGTAAAAATGCAGAATACGACGCGCTTGCACTTGCCAGAGGCTTATCGGCAGAACGCCGTAAAAAGTTTTTTAAAGATAGTGGCAACGGTATGGCACAAGTAAACGATACAATAAAAAAACAAGTTAGTTTTAGGCATTTAAATTTGCTTGATTCGTACGCGTTAATGGGCAAGTTTGATATTATTTTTTGCCGTAATGTACTTATTTACTTTGCACCTGAAATAAAAGCTAAAATTATTAATCAGTTTGCACAAGCGTTAAATCCAAAAGGGTACTTATTTTTAGGTGCATCAGAGTCTTTGACTGGCTTAAGTACTGAGTTCGATATGGTTAGATGCAACCCCGGTATTATTTACCAAAAGAAATAATTAAGCTAATTCCTTTCCCTAAAACGACGCACTCAGCGTCGTTTTTCTATTTAGATACATGACCTTATAAAAATATAACTACCCTTATTATAAATGGCTTATTTTTTGCTTTATTCATGGGTAAGTCAATTTTTTGGAGAAGGTTATGGCTATCAGTTTTGATAAAGCATTAGGTGTGCATCCGCAAGCCATGTTGATCCGTTCACAGCGAGCAGAATTAATTGCAACTAATATAGCTAACGCTGATACGCCTGGCTATAAAGCAAAAGATATAGACTTTGCTTCGGCATTAAAAGCGGCAAGGTCAACCCAACAAAGCGGCAATACTATGGTAAGAACTAACGATAAACATATTGGTGGAGGTACTCATAGTATGGGTGGTTCTGAATCATTTCGTCTTCCAAATCAATCAGATACAGGTGATGGTAACTCGGTTGATATACAAGTGGAACGAAACTTGTATACACAGAATGCTATGGAGTATCAGGCCAGCTTGCAATTTTTAAGCGGCAGATTCAAAGGTCTGAATAAAGCTCTCGGTAGTCAAGGATAAAAATTATGAGTTTATATAATGTTTTTGATATTGCAGGTTCGGGTATGAGCGCACAAAACGTTCGCTTAAATACTACAGCTAGTAATATTTCTAATGCTAATACCATTAGTTCATCTCAAGACAAAACGTACCGAGCGCGACAACCTGTATTTGCGGCTGAGCTAACAAAAGCTTCAGCATCAGCAAGTAATCAACAGGGCTCCGCAGTTGGTGTTAAAGTTTTGGGCATTGTTGAAAGTAATGCACCATTACAAATTGAATATAACCCAAACCATCCAAGTGCGGATGAAAATGGCTATATCTATAAACCCAACGTTAATGTTGTAGAGGAGATGGCAAATATGATTTCTGCCTCTCGTTCTTACCAAACAAACGTGCAAGTTGCTGATGCAGCAAAGCAAATGCTAAGTAAAACACTGTTGCTAGGGCAGCGGTAACCGAGGGTAGGTTATGAGTAACGATATTAGTACATCTTCATCCTATTTAGACTCTATACGCTGGCAAGAAAAGCAAGTAGCGACCAGCGAAGGTGAAAGCGATGCGTTAACACAGGAAGATTTTTTCTCCTTATTAACACAGCAACTGTCGTTTCAAGATCCCAGTAACCCTGCGGATAACGACCAAATGATTGCGCAAATGACCAGCTTTACGATGGCGCAAGGCATCAGCGATTTAAATTCGAATTTTGATAGCTTAGCGACTTCGATGACATCAAATTCAGCCCTGCAAGCATCAACACTTGTCGGCAAGCAAGCTTTACTTGAATCAAACACCCTTGATTTAAATGAAACGGGTGATGCTAAAGGTTCGGCAGTGGCAGAAGAAGCCGTTGATAATTTAACGATTAAAGTGACTGATGCATCAGGTCAATTAGTAAAAACTATTGATATGGGTTCTCAACCAGCAGGTGCGGTACGTTTTGCCTGGGATGGCAAAAATGAAGCTGGTGAGCGTTTACCTGAAGGTGAATATTCAGTGACAGCTGAAGGAAGTACTGACGGTGAATTTTCAAGCTTACCCATTGCTACATTTAAGAACATTGAAAGCGTTAATATTAATGGCTCAAGTGGCATTATTATTAATACGAAAGAAGGTGCGGTTAGGCTGACAGATGTCGCAGAAATCGCGTAATAAATTTTAATTATACTTCGCCTGTCAGCAGGCTAAATATTAACAGGTTAGAGGTGAATTATGAGCTTCAATATTGCATTAACCGGCTTAGCTGCCGCACAAAAAGATTTAGACGTAACGGCAAATAACATTGCAAACGTTAATACAACGGGTTTTAAAGAGTCACGCGCTGAGTTTGCTGATGTTTACGCATCGTCAGTATTTAGCTCTGGTAAGACTAAAAATGGTGATGGTGTACAAACAACCATGGTTGCACAGCAATTTCATCAAGGCTCACTGCAATTTACAAATAACTCGCTTGATTTAGCTATTACGGGTGAAGGTTATTTTGCGATGAGTGAAGATCTAGGTGCACAGGATTTTACCTATACACGTGCAGGTGCATTTAAATTGAACAAAGATAATTTTGTCGTTGATGCAAAGGGTAACTTTTTGCAGGGTTTTCCTGTTGATGAGTCTACAGGTGATACAACTTCAGTTAGCTTGAGTACATCGTCAGCACTTCAAATACCTGACTCCTCAGGATCGCCACGCGCAACATCTCTTGTGTACAGTTCGTTTAATCTAGATTCAAGAGAAAATATTCCTTCTGTAACCACATTTAGCTCATCAGAAAGTGCAAGTTATAACTCCTCAACATCAACAACAATTTACGATTCGTTGGGTGAACCACACGTTTTACAGTTTTTCTTTGTAAAAACGGCTTCTAATACTTGGGAGACTCA
Organism: Pseudoalteromonas sp. SWN29; assembly: GCF_015864465.1. Lineage (NCBI taxonomy): Bacteria > Pseudomonadati > Pseudomonadota > Gammaproteobacteria > Alteromonadales > Pseudoalteromonadaceae > Pseudoalteromonas > Pseudoalteromonas sp. SWN29. Next base: position 27,139 of record NZ_JADYXE010000048.1, on the reverse strand, counting down.
TGGAACTTTGGATGGAGAATCATTCGACGGTACTGGTGCTGCTGGTGTTGGAGCACTAAGTGAGTTTGGCTTTGATGCAAGTGGTATACCCTCAACTACAGATGGAGTAGGTAATACAGACACAACATTTGATCCAAAAGAACTTGATGCAACAAATTTGTCAGGTTTATTGACAAATGGAGCTAGCTTTCCAGATAACATAAAAATAAACTGGCGTGACGAAGCAGGAACAGCTAATAAAGTTCCTACACAGTATGCAAGTCGATTTGAAGTAAAAGCCCTTGAGCAAGATGGAGCAACCGTTGGTCGTCTAGCAGGTATAGATATAGGTACGGATGGTAAGGTTGTCGCTTCATATAGTAATGGGGATTCAACTTTTTTAGGTCAAGTAGCAATGGTTCGTTTTTCAAATTCGCAAGGTTTACAGCAAGTAGGCGATACAGCTTGGAAAAAGAGTTTAACATCGGGTGAACCTATTGCCGGAGAACCTGGTTCAGGAACTCTAGGTAATATAAATTCTTCAGCTCTTGAACAATCGAATGTTAATTTAACTAACGAATTAGTTGATCTGATAAGCGCACAGCGTAACTTTCAAGCAAACTCACGTGCGCTTGAAGTTAACTCAACTATTCAGCAGAGTATTTTGCAGATTCGATAAGTTACACTCAATTGAATATATTAGGCTGCATTTTTGCAGCCTTTTTTATAAGTCCTCTTTGCTAGCCCTTCTAAATACCTCTCAATGTTGCGTCAAATTTAATCTGGCATCTATTTTGCATTTGTAAGTTCAGAGATTTTTTATGTGAGTCGATACTATGGACAAAATGGTCTACATTGCGGCCTCTGGCGCTAAGCAAAGCCTACAGGGGCTTGCGCTTAAAGCCAATAATTTGGCGAATGCAAATACAACAGGTTTTAAAGCCGACTTTGCACAGGCGCGTTCTATGCAAGCGTTTGGCGAAGGTTTGCCTACACGTGTATTTTCAATGCAAGAGCGTCCGGGTTCTAACATGGTATCGGGTGGCATTGTTCAAACCGGGCGCGACTTAGATATCGCAATGAGCGATAACGCGTGGCTTGCCGTGCAAGATGCCTCAGGCAACGAAGCTTATACCAAAGTAGGTACGCTTAATATTACTGCGCAAGGCATGTTAGTAACAAGTCATGGTCGTCAAGTTATTGGCGAAGGTGGACCTGTTATTTTGCCTGTACCACTCGAAAAAATTGAGTTTAGTGAAGATGGTGCCATTCAGGTCCGTCCGCAAGGTGCACCGGCTAACTTTTTAGAAGAAGTAGATACGCTTAGAGTGGTTGAAGCAAATAGCTCACAGCTCGAAAAAGGTAACGATGGTTTATTTAGACCCAAACCAAATGTAACAGTAGATACCTCTGCCAATGTAAAAGTTTTAAGTGGTTCGCTTGAGATGTCGAACGTAAATCCTGTTCACGAAATGGTTGACATGATAAGCCACCAGCGCCAATTTGAATTACAAGTGAAATTAATGAAAACAGCTGAAGAAATTGACGAGCGTCAAGATCAGCTATTACGCATTGTTTAACTTTAAAGTGAGGACAATATTATGAACCCAGCATTGTGGATCAGTAAAACGGGGCTAGACGCCCAACAAACCGATATATCGGTTATTTCAAATAACTTAGCGAATGCGAGTACTGTAGGTTACAAAAAAAGCCGCGCTATATTTGAAGATTTACTTTATCAAAATATTAATCAACCAGGTGGTCGTTCATCGCAAGATACCGAAATGCCGTCGGGCTTAATGTTAGGTGCGGGTGCTAAAGTTGTAGCTAACCAAAAAGAGTTTACACAAGGCAACATGCTAACCACCGAAAACTCACTAGATTGGATGATTTCTGGTGAAGGTTTTTTTGAAGTACTGCAACCAGATGGCAATATTGCTTACTCGCGCAACGGCCAGTTTACTACCGATGGCGATGGACGAATTGTAACATCGGGCGCAGGTTACGTTATTCAGCCAGAAATGAATGTACCAGACGACGCGCAATCAATTACGGTTTCACAAGACGGCGAAGTATCTGTACGTGTTGCAGGGCAAGCCGATAACGTCGTCATTGGGCAGCTTACTATTAGTGATTTTATTAATCCATCGGGCCTTGAGCCAATCGGTCAAAACCTTTATACCGAAACCGCTGTAAGTGGTGCGCCGGTACAAGGTAACCCGGGTGTTGAAGGATTAGGTAGCATTATTCAAGGTTCACTCGAAACATCAAACGTAAATGTAACTGAAGAGCTAGTAAACCTAATCGAAACTCAGCGTATTTACGAAATGAACTCAAAAGTAATTTCGGCCGTTGACGAAATGATGAGTTACATCAATCAACAGCTTTAATAGCGTGGGGGGAATTATGCGTAATATTATTTTATTTGCAGCGGGCACATTATTTTTAAGTGGCTGTATGTCTACGCAAAATAGTGAAGTAGTGCAGGACGACCCTTACTACGCACCTATGTACCCCGAGCCTATTTTAGAGCCTCTGGTAGCCACAGGTTCATTGTTTAATACTCATACATCAAACGACTTATATTCCGATAAAAAAGCGCTACGTACTGGCGATATAATTACGGTTAAACTGCAAGAGTCTACTCAAGCTACAAAAGCCGCTAAAACAGAAACAGACAAAGAAACCGATGCAAGCTTAGACCCAGTGATTGGCCTAGGTGGCCTACCTGTAAATATAGGTGGCGATAGCATTCAGTTTGGTATTGGTAGCGATTCTTCGTTTACGGGCGATTCAAAATCAAACCAATCAAATAGTTTATTTGGCAATATATCGGTTAATGTAATGCGCGTTTTACCTAACGGTAACTTAGTTATACGCGGTGAAAAATGGTTAACGCTTAATACTGGCGAAGAGTTTATTCGTTTAGAAGGGCTAGTACGTCCTCAAGACGTAAGCGCCGATAATACGGTTGAATCAAATCGTATTGCTAATGCACGTATTCAATACTCAGGTAAAGGGCAAACGCAAGAAGCGCAAAGTCCTGGTTGGCTTACACGTTTCTTTAGCAGTTCGCTGTTTCCATTTTAGAGGGTAGTAACATGAATAGCCTTAAAGCTTTATGTTTAGTTGTGTTATTAGGTTGGCAGTTTACTGCCAGTGCTGAGCGCATAAAAGATGTGTCTATGGTTGAAGGCGTACGCTCTAACCAATTAGTTGGTTATGGCTTAGTGGTTGGCTTACCAGGAACTGGTGAACAAAACAGATATACACAACAAAGCTTTAAAGGCATGCTAAACAGCTTTGGTATTACGCTACCTTCAACTCAAAGCCCTAAAATTAAAAATGTTGCAGCCGTTGCAGTACATGCAGAGCTACCCGCATTTAGAAAGCCCGGGCAAACAATCGATATTACGGTTTCGTCTATCGGTAGTGCAGGCAGCTTACGTGGCGGTACTTTACTACAAACCTTTTTAAAGGGTGTAGATGGCAACGTGTATGCAATAGCACAAGGTAGCTTAATTGTAGGTGGCTTAGGTGCACAAGGTCTTGATGGCAGTAAGGTTGTAATTAATACCCCTACCGTTGGTCGTATACCAAATGGCGCAACCGTTGAACGCACCGTAGAAAGCCCGTTTATGCAAGGCGATTACATTACCTTCAACCTAAACCGCCCAGACTTTACAACGGCAAAACGCCTAGAAAAAACAATTAATGATTTGGTTGGCCCAAATAGCGCACAAGCAATTGATTCTGTTTCTATTCGTGTTATAGCACCACGCGACGCATCCCAGCGAGTATCGTACTTATCAACACTCGAAAACTTAGAATTTAAGCCAGCTGACATGGCTGCTAAAATTATAGTTAACTCGCGCACAGGTACAATTGTGATTGGTAAAAACGTTAAGCTTCAACCTGCGGCTATAACTCACGGTGGTTTAACAGTAACAATTGCAGAGCAACAAAATGTGTCACAACCAAACCCGCTAGCAAACGGCGATACCGTTGTTACCCAGCAAAGTATTATTGATGTAAACCAAGATGACTCGCGCGCCTTTGTATTTAACCCAGGTGTAAGCCTTGACGATTTAGTACGCGCAATTAACGAAGTAGGCGCAGCACCTGGCGACCTAATGGCTATTTTAGAAGCACTAAAAGAAGCCGGGGCAATTAACGGACAGTTAGTTGTTATATAAATAATCCAAGCTAATAAATCACGTATTACTTAAGCCCTATATTTTTGAAATTAGATATAGGGCTTTTTATTTACAGCAACTTAAGCTTATTATTTTTATCTTCCTTGTTTTATCGGTAGTGGCTCAATTTTTGCATTTTTAACTGCATTATTCATTTTGTGTCAAAAAGCCGATGGAAACTAACCACCTCGATAAGCAAAACTTTTTTGATTTAGGCAACTTAGATTCACTTCGTAAAGAAGCCTTAACCAGTGGCGATGCATCAACTGATGCCTCTAAAGCTGCGCTCAAAAAAGCGGCCGCACAATTTGAAGCTATTTTTACGCAAATGCTGCTCAAAGGAATGCGCAAAGCCAACGAAGCATTTGAAGACAAAGACAGCCCATTTAATTCAAGTGGCGTAAAGTTTTTTGAAGAAATGCACGATCAGCAGCTTTCAACAGAGCTTTCATCAAATGGCTCTTTAGGCCTTGCCGACTTAATTGTTCAGCAGTTATCGCCTGAATCTAAAAACTTTATGCCAGGCTCTGTACTTAGAACAACCAACGATATTTTTAGCGATACGCAAGTCGGGTCAGCGCTTCCTCATGAGCAAAAAAATAATCAACCCGATCTTATCGTTAAGAGCACTAAAGCCGATATTGCTGAGCCTAAGGTTAATACTGCAGAGTCTAAAGCCGATAGCCCAACCTTTAAAAATACAGAAGAGTTTGTAAGTTCAGTGTGGGAACACGCTAAAACTGCAGCGCAAAAAATTGGTTTAAACCCAGCGGTAATGGTTGCACAAGCAGCACTTGAAACCGGTTGGGGTAAGCACATAATTAATAAAAGTGACGGTGGCAGCTCAAATAACTTATTTAATATTAAGTCAGATAAAAGCTGGGAAGGCGACAAAGCAAGCAAAGTAACGCTTGAGTTTGAGCAAGGCACACCCGTTAAAAAACAAGCCAGCTTTAGAGCCTACGATTCAATTAAAGATAGTGTGAACGACTTCGTTGATTTTTTAACGCAAAACCCACGCTACCAAGAAGCATTACAAAATACAGCAAAACCAAATGACTTTTTAGATTCATTACAAAAAGCAGGTTATGCAACCGATCCAAATTACGCCAGCAAAATAAAAAAAGTGCTCAATAGCAGCCAGCTAAAAGACATTGCGGCAAACGTGATCCGCCAAGGAGTAGAGTAACATGTCGTTTAATTTATTAAACATTGCCAGTTCTGGGGTTAGAGCAAGCTCGGAGCTACTGCAAACGACAAGTAAAAATATCGCCAATGTTAATACAGAAGGCTACGTACGTGAGCGCACTGAGTTTACTACTATGGTTGATAACCAAGTGGGGCGAGGCGAAACATACCGATTACTAAACGAGTTTGCTCAGTCACAGCTAAATCGTGACACCTCAAATAAATCGTTTTTCGATCAATTTGTTACAGAGGCAAATAGAGTTGATACTATTTTTTCTGAAGAGTCGAATAACCTATCTACAGGTATTAACTCTTTATTTAATAACGTGCAAGAAGCGCTAAATCAGCCGTCATCTACCGTTGCCCGCTCATTAGTAATGACCGACGCACAAAGCTTAATTGATCAAATGGACAGGCTTTCAGGCATCGTGCTTGATCAAAAAAGTGTAGTGAACGAGCAGCTCGAAATATTTTCAGATGAAGCAAACTCACTAATTCAAAGTATTAGCACGTTAAATCAAAATATTGCAGCAGTAAACGGCACACGTAATGAAGCAGATGCAAGCTCAACTTATAATGAGCGCGATAAAGCAATACGCGACTTATCAGAGCTAATAGACATTGAAACGCTTGATGGACCAAATGGCGAAAAACTCGTTTTTATGGGCACAGGCGAAGCGGTTGTTATGCAAAATGGCGCATTTAATTTATTTTCGATGACAGGGGATCCTGATCCTAACTTTAAAGAATTCACGCTTGACGTTAATGGTGGCAAAGCTGTGCCGCTTGAAGTTGATGTAAGTAAACTCAAAGGTAAAATTGGCGGCTTACTTGCTTTTAGAGATGACATATTAGTCCCTGCGCAAAACCAAATTGGTCAAATGGGCTTAGCGATAGCTGACGCATTTAATGAGCAAAACAAATTGGGTATGGATGCAACAGGCCAGCTAGGGGGAGATATTTTTAATATTCCTACCGTTGGCGCTTATGCGTATCAAGGTAATAGCGATGGTGTTACAAATATGACTGCTACTGTTGAGCCGGGCAAAGGCAGTGAACTTCCTGCCAGTGATTTTATTATTACTTATACAGCTAATGCTAATGAAGTAAGTATTCAGCCTATAGATAACAAAGGAAACAATATAGGTGATCCGGCACTGGCTGATATTTCTAGTGGTGAAATTAATGCAGCTTCAATTAAAAGAGCAATACCACCAGCTCTACCTATCCCAGATACAGTTGAGGAATCTTTTGGTCTAAAAGTTAATATAAGCGGTAATGGTAATGTTGGAGATCAGTTTCAAATAAAGCTTAATTCAGATGCCGCTTCTAGCATCACGCTTGCAACAGGCCGCGGTGAAGACTTAGCACTCGCATCGCCTATTCGTACTGGCAACGATTTAAATAATACAGGTACAGCTACTATCTCAGCCGGTGAAGTTACAAATGTTTCAAAATTTACCAGTGAGCCTCTAGCTTTATCGATACCGCTAAATACAGGACCATTAATACTAATAAAAGCAGCAGAGCCCAACATGTATACTTTAAGTGATGGCACTAATACAACAGGTCAGTTTGAAGTTACTTCAAGTGAAAATATAATAAAGCAAGCTGAAGTTGCTGGAAAGCTAGCAGACCTAACAAGTTTAACTGCACAGGAAGTAGGATTTGACTTTGATATTGAAGGTACTCCTGCTTTAGGCGATAAATTCACTCTTGAGCTTAATAAAGGCGGCTTTGATGATAACCGTAATGGTTTAAAATTAGCTGACTTACAAAATGGCGAATTAGTACGCTTAAACGTAGAAACAACAGCAACTGCCGATAACCATAAAACGTTCAACCAAGCTTATTCAGGATTAGTGAGTGATGTAGGTGTTGTAACTGGTCAAGCAATTACAAGTGGGGCTGCATTTGACGCTTTAGCACAACAATCTGAGGCATGGTACGAATCACTATCGGGTGTAAACCTAGATGAAGAGGCCGCAAATTTACTGCGTTTTCAACAATCATACTCAGCATCAGCAAAGGTTTTAGCGACAGCTCAATCAATTTTTGACACATTATTAAATGCGGCGAGGTAATTATGCGTTTATCAAATAATTTAATGTACCAAAATAACATAAATAAAATACTCGAAAATCAGCAAGGTGTGAGCAGAGCTCAAGAGCAAGTTAATACACAGAAGCGAATTTTATCAACCTCTGATGATCCATCAGCTATGTCTCAAGCATCGCTTTATTCAGACAAAATACAAGCAAACGAGCAGTATGGAAAGAACATTACCATGCTTACTAGTCGCTTAACTAATGAAGAAACCGTACTTGATAATATAAAAAGCTCATTAGAGCGAGCGCATACATTAACTATTCAAGCAGGTAATGGAGCTTATTCCGATATTGATCGTGAAGGAATCGCAGAAGAACTAAAGTCGATACAATCGACAGTACTCGATTTAATGAATGCTAAAACAGAAGATGGTAAATATCTTTTTTCTGGATATCAAGATAATACACCTGCTTATAGTTATAACAGCGCGAACCAGAAGTATGAATATGGTGGAGATCAAGGGCTGCATAAAATAAAAATAGCCGAAGGTATCGATATAAAATCAAGTGATAATGGATTTGATGTTTTTGAAAAAGTACAAGCTAGGTTAAATGTAAGCTCAAATGATGGTGTCGTATCGGGTGGCATACTCGACTCCAAGGTTTACGTTAAGGAACAAGGACAATTTGATAGCTTTCATAGTGCTGAATATGATCCTTCAGGTGCTAATAATACCTATAGTGTGATAACAACAGCAGGGTCTCCTGCTACTTACACAGTTGAGCAAGGAGGGGATGTTTTAGCCCGTGGTAATATATCTGATGGACTTATTAAATTTAACGGGCTCGAAATAAGTATTTCACCTGTCGCTACGGGGCAAGTGGATTTCACTCTTGGGGCACCTCAAAAAGAGAACGTACTCAATACTATGAGCAATTTAATTGCGGGTTTAACAGATACAAGCCTAGATCAAGACGCTTTTGAGCAAGCACTTGCTGATGGTCTAGTGCAATTAGGTAATGGGAAAAACAAAGTATCGTTAACGCAAGCAGGCCTAGGTGGGCGCATTAATGCTGCAGATAAAATTTCCCAGTCAAATGCCGATTTGGATATAAACAATAAAGCGGCACGTGCCGATTTAGTCGAGTTAGATATGGCGGAAGCGATTACCGAACTAACTAAGCAAGAAACTGCCCTTCAAGCATCTCAGGCAACTTTTGGCCGTTTGGCTAACCTATCACTGTTCGATTACTTATAAGTAAAGGAGTAAGGCAATATATTGCCTTACTCCAGTATTTTCCCTGCCTTTTAAGATTATCTCCTTACTATTTAACAGCTTAATAATTTCCTGAAGGAAAAGACATGAACAGTAATCTTTTTAGTTATTTAATGAACGTCATTAATTTAGTAACTATAAAGCTTTTAAATTACATGGGCTTATAAAACAATGGAAAAAAAATAAAAAAAAAGCTAAAGGATTTTTCGACTAGACCGATAACTTAATTAACCAAGCAAAGCGTTGAAAGTAACAACCACTGCTTAATCTAGTAAGTTTGAGAGTAAATGATAAGTTTACTTCTGGAGAGATATCATGGCTTTATATGTAAATACAAATGTTAGTTCATTAAACGCACAAAGACAATTAAGTAATTCAGGTAATTCACTGGATACATCATTCCAACGTTTATCATCAGGTTTTCGTATAAATAGTGCAAAAGATGATGCGGCAGGTCTACAAATTTCTGACCGTTTAACGTCACAAATTAATGGCTTAAATCAAGGTAACCGTAATGCGAATGATGGTATTTCATTAGCACAAACTGCTGAGGGTGCGCTTGACGAAGTAACATCAATGTTTCAACGTATGCGTACATTAGCACAGCAGGCTTCGAATGGTTCAAACACAGATGAAGACAGATTAGCAATTCAAGAAGAAATGCGTTCGTTATCATCTGAAGTTAACCGTGTTGCAGGTGATACTACGTTCGGTGGTCAAAACTTGCTCGACGGTACTTATGACGCTAAGTTTCAAGTGGGCGCGGATGCAGTACAAACAATTGACTTTAGTATGCAAACAGTGGGTGCATCTACTAACTCTTTAGAAGCTAACGGTGGTTTCACATTATCTGGGATTGCTGGTGTTGCTGTAGGTGTGACAGGAAATACATTAAATGAGCTAGCTGATGGTGTAAGTGCTATTTCTGGTCAACCTAATACATATACTTTTGCTGATACTTTCAAAGCTGGTGATATTAGTGTATCAACTCAAGCAAATGCACAGGCTGTATTTGCCGGTATGGACTCATTAATAGCCGTAGTTGATAAAAAGCGTGCTGAACTGGGTGCTGTACAAAACCGTTTTCAATCAACGATTCGTAACCAATCGAATATATCAGAAAACTTATCTGCTGCTCAATCACGTATTAAAGATACTGACTTTGCGCAAGAAACGGCTAACTTAACTAAGATGCAAATTTTACAACAAGCAAGCCAAACAATTCTTAGCCAAGCAAATCAGCGTCCACAGGCTGCATTAAGCCTACTAGGATAATTAAGATAAGCTGTCAAACTGTTGACGTGAAATGAAAGCGCCCTTGTCTAATGGGGTATTAACAAAGGCGCTAAAGATGGATTATAAAGCGGAGGCGCTAAAAATCCGATAGTGTTCTAACATTTGTAAGAACATAACTATTAAAGCATAAAGTGTGCCATTTTATGCTTCATACACCCACTCTAAAACTTATCTTATATAAAGGCTCTATTTAGAGCCTTTTTTATGCTCGATCCCCTGTAGTATAACTGTTTGCATAACTATAAAAAGTTGGCCTAAAGCTTGCTCTACTCTTATTAAGTTTTTAAATAACCTGCAAAGTGGCAGTTTTTTGCCCCTGGCAATTAAAGTTTGCCGTTGTAATGAGTCACTTTGTCAAATATCACCAATTTCAGCTGGTGATTTAATTTTGACAGATAAGAAGAGAGTTTATTATGGCTTTATATGTAAATACTAATGTGAGTGCACTAAATGCACAACGTCAGCTAACAAATACAGGTAATGACTTAGATACGTCATTTAAACGTTTATCATCTGGACTACGTATAAATAGCGCAGCTGATGATGCTGCAGGTTTACAAATATCGGATCGACTCCAGTCGCAAATACTTGGTTTAAACCAGGGTAACCGTAATGCTAACGACGGGATCTCTCTAGCGCAAACGGCTGAAGGGGCGTTAGATGAAATAACGTCGACTTTCCAACGTATTCGTACGTTATCTCAACAAGCCGCCAATGGTTCAAATACAGATGAAGATAGATTGGCGATTCAAGAAGAAATTCGTCAATTATCTGCAGAAGTAAACCGCATTGCCAGCGATACTACATTTGGTGGTCAAAATCTACTAGATGGCTCCTATTCTGCAAGTTTTCAGGTCGGTGCTGATGCAGTGCAAACTATTGGGTTTAGCATGCAGTCAGTTGGTGTTAGTGATAATTCATTGGAAGCCAATGGAGGCTTTACTATTTCAGGTATTGCAGGTATTGCTGTAGCCGTTGGTGGTAAAGATTATGATGTTTTGGCTGCTGGAATCAGTGGTATTGATGGTACTGTAACGGCTGCATCATTAAGCTTCGCGGATGTATTTACAGCTGATGGAATTAGTGTTTCGACACAAGTTAATGCACAAAAGGTATTTGCTGGTATGGATTCTCTAATCGCGGTAGTTGATAAAAAACGTGCCGAACTCGGTGCTGTTCAAAATCGTTTTCAATCGACTATTCGTAACCAAGCTAATATTTCTGAAAATTTAGCATCAGCAAAATCGCGAATTAAAGATGCAGATTTCGCGGCGGAAACAGCTAACTTAACGAAAAACCAAATTTTACAACAAGCTAGTCAAACTATATTAGGCCAAGCGAATCAACGACCTCAAGCAGCATTGAGCTTATTACAAGGTTAAAAAATTAAATAAAAGTTAAATTATTTTACAAATAAAGCTAAAGCTTTCACTTTATCGGACGATAACTGAGTTAGAGAACTATCAATCTAGGACTCTAAGTCAGGTAATATAACAGGGTAGGGGTATCCCGTTGTATTGCTCTTAAAATGATAAAGCGGAGGCTATTATGGCTTTATATGTAAATACCAATGTGAGTTCATTGAACGCACAAAGACAATTAAGTAAATCAGGCAATTCCCTCGATACTTCGTTCCAACGTTTATCATCAGGCTTTCGCATTAATAGTGCAAAAGATGATGCAGCTGGTATGCAAATCGCTAACCGTTTAACAAGTCAGGTTAATGGTTTAAATCAAGGTAACCGAAATGCTAACGACGGCATTTCACTGGCGCAAACTGCTGAAGGTGCATTAGATGAAGTAACATCAATGTTCCAACGTATCCGTACCTTGGCTCAACAGGCTTCAAACGGTTCAAATACTGATGAAGATCGCTTAGCAGTACAAGAAGAAATTCGTTCTTTATCTGAAGAAGTTAACCGTGTTGCAGCGGATACTACTTTTGGTGGACAGAACTTATTAGATGGTAGCTATAATGCTAAGTTTCAAGTAGGTGCTGATGCAGTACAAACGATTAATTTTAGTATGCAAACAGTCGGTGCAACGACCAATACTTTAGAGACAAATGGTGGCTTTACACTATCAGGTATTGCTGGTGTTGCCGCAGGAGTTACAGGTAATACTTTGGCAGAACTAGCTGAAGGTATAAGTGCCATCGATGGTGCTACTCTTGCAGCATCTTTAGATTTTACGACTACCTTTACAGCTGGCGATATTAGTGTATCTACACAAGCAAATGCGCAGGCTGTATTTGCCGGTATGGACTCATTAATAGCGGTAGTTGATAAAAAGCGTGCTGAACTGGGTGCTGTACAAAACCGTTTTCAATCAACGATTCGTAACCAATCGAATATCTCTGAAAATTTATCTGCTGCCCGTTCGCGCATCCAAGATACAGATTTTGCACAAGAAACTGCAAATTTGACGAAAATGCAGATACTTCAGCAAGCAAGTCAATCTATTTTGAGTCAAGCTAATCAGCGCCCACAAGTTGCTTTATCGTTACTTGGGTAGTAAATACGCTTTATAAGCCACTACATGAAAGCAGAATATTTTCTTATAGTGGCCTATACTTTAGCTTATAAACAAGGGGGAGTTGTGATGATTGATTTTAATTCTGCACAAAGAACGAGCGAAAACTTCACTTCTACTAACTCTAGTCAGGTAAAGATTGGAATAGAAGATGAAAAGCGTAGTAAAGGCACGGAAATTGCTGGTAGAAAAGCAGTAAATATAGATAAAAATACTCTAGTAGATCAGCAAGAAAGAAAAAACTTATTTACTGAAGTAAAAAATAATTTGGAGAAGCTCAATGAGTTTATTCCAGTCACAGCTACAAATTTGATTTTTGAGTTTGATGAGCTAGGAGAACCACCAATTATAAAAGTGCTTGATAAACAAAGTAATGAAGTAATACGTGAAATCCCAACTGAAGAATTTAGAGAAGTTGCTAAAGCTTTAGATGAATTTGCCGATAAACTTACTAGTAAAGGTTTATTATTTAATAAAACGGCTTAGCAAGTTTGATTGCTACCAGGAGTAATTATTATGCCACTCATCACATCTGCAGGTATCGGCTCTGGTTTAGATCTTGAAAGTATTATTTCAGCCACGTTAGCTGCTGAAGATACACCTAAATTGAATGCATTTGCAAAAAAAGAAGAGTCATTACAAGTAGAACTTTCATCGTTGGGGGAAATAAAATCAGCGATGTCGAAACTGCAAGATACAATTGAGAAATTGGCAGATCCTGACAGCTTTAATAAACGTATAGCAAATATTACACAACCAAATAGTGATGACGGAGACTTAATATCCGTTACTCCGACATCGAATATTACGCCTGGAAACTTTAAAGTTGAGGTGATTGATCTTGCTCAGGGGAGTCGTGCTACCTCAAATGATAGTTTGTTTACTTCTACTGACGATGTAGTTTCTGCGTCTGGAGGCACGTTGTCTTTTGCCGCTGGAGATAAAAGCTTTGATTTAACGCTTGATGCTGGTGCTACACTTGCAGATTTACGTGATGCAATAAATGACTCCGATGATAATTTTGGTGTGACGGCAAATATAATAAATACTGGTACAGAGTCAAAGTTAGTACTTACTTCAAGTGTGAGTGGTACTGGTAATGATTTAGTCATCACCAATGATAACGCTGAACTTGATAATGTATCAACGGTAGCTAATAGTGGCGGAGCTGGTGGTATAGGAATTGCTACTGGTAATGAAGCTAAAGATGCTGTTATCAAGGTTGATGGAATCACAATTACCAATGATACCAACACCTTCAAAGATGCTGTACAGGATATGACAATTGTCGCTAAACGTCAAAGTGTCGGTGGTGAAACTGCAAAGCTTGCCGTTGAATACGATAAAAGTGGTGTTACAAAACTCATCGATGAACTGGTAACCAATTATAATAACTTAATTGGCCAAATCGGTTTGCAAACACGTGTAGGGAAGCCGCTTAATGGTGATTCAACTATTCGCTCTTTTGACTCACAGCTGGTAAATACGCTTTCTACCGAATTAACTGATGCTGGTCCTTTCTCAAGTATTTTTGATATTGGTTTAGGTATTAAGAAAGATGGTTATTTAGAGAAGTCGACACTTGTTCGTAGCCTGAGTGAAGCCATGGATGAAAACTTTGATGATATTGGTAAAGCTTTTTCTGGTGAGAATGGATTAGCTAAGAAGTTTGAAGAGTTACTTGATAACTATGTTGATTCAAGCGGTATAATGAAGCAACGTGAAAACTCTCTCAATGCTCAGCTAGATGAGTTGGATGATGATGTGATTAATCATGAATACCGTATGGAGTCCTTGGAATCCCGTTTGAGAAAACAATATTCAGGGTTGGACGTATTACTAGCACAAATGCAATCGACACAAAGTTATTTAAGCGCACAATTATCTAGTTTGCCAGGTTTTACAACATCAAAGTAACTTTCTTTTATTATTAATTTAAAGAACACGAAAATAGGTGATATATGTATAACGCCAGAGTAAAAAATTATCAAAAAGAAGCCCTCAAAACACGTGTGGCAGGGGCTGATCGCTATGAAATTATTCAAATGTTGATGGCGGGAGCTATTGAAAAAATGGTACTTGCAAAAGTGGCGATTGATAAAAAACATCTAGAGGCCAAAAGTGAACATCTATCAAAGGCATCTGCAATTCTTGCTGCATTACGTGATTGTTTAGATTTTGAAGTTGGTGGTGAAGTGACAGAAAATCTATTTTCATTATACTCGTATATGATTGAACGCTTAATTGACGCTAGCATTCAAAACGATGTGACAATAGTAGATGAAGTGTCTAATCTATTAAAAGAGATTAAGTCTGCATGGGATGCAATTCCTTTCGAAATCCGCAATCAAACTTTCGCTGAAAACAGTGCCCATGCAAGCTGAAATTGGAAAACTAGAAGCGCAATTATATACATTTAAAAAGTATATTGCTGATCAGTTAGTCGAAGACGCTACTGATCAGCTTGAAATTATAACAAAATCGTTGAAAGATGTATTTTGTCAACCTCATGATATTACTGAGTCAGATAAAGAACGGTTAGAAAATATTAATCAACAACTGATTGAATTATGTCAGCAGCTTCAAGTTAAAAGAGATTCAAGTAAAGACAACCTTTCTAATGTTATGAAAAATAAAAAGAAAGTTGAATTATATAATCAGCTTAAGTAGGCTATAAATGATCCTTCCCCCTAACTTTCAAGACCAAATAAACGAAATAGAACAAAAACTATCAGAAGCACAAGCACACGAATTAAGAGAACAGCAATTTGCTGAAGAGGCAAATGAACGGTTCACAAAAAATTTAGCTGCATTTGAACAGTATTACCCAGACGTTTTTAAAGCTATTCAAGAGTTTCAACCCCGAGAAGATTTTTGCCTTCATGTCACAAAGTCTGGTCACGGTAACTTTGTGCCAAAAGGAAAAGAAGCGCCGCTTTATGGTGATAATCCAGTGGAGCAGGCTAGACTACAAGTTGAAAAGGCTGTAAAAAATCCAACACTTACATTAACAGAATACACACGATATAACCCTCTAAGCCGAGATGAACGAATCCATATTAGGTATATGCAGACTTTAGGTCAGTATATGTTGGATCTTAAAGAAAGTGGTGAGCCTCAACAGTTATTGTCTTTGCCAGAGCAGTTTCCTACAGGAGTGATTTTTGGTTTAGGTTTAGGTTATCAACTTCCAGAATTATTATCACATACTAAATTTGATTATTTATTCATCATTGAACCAGATTTTGAGGTGTTTTTTGCTAGTCTTTTTTGTATCAATTGGACAAATATCGTTTCTTCTATCGATCAAAGTAATGGGTGCTTATTTTTGCACCTTGGTGCGAATAAACAGGAATTAATTAATGATTTAAATACTGTTGTAGAAGATATTGGTGCGTTTTCAGTTGTTAGAAGCTTTTGTTATCAACATTATTCAGATGAAACGTTATCAGATTTGGTCAATAAATTCTTTAAAGATTACTTTAGGTTTCAATTTGGTTTTGGGTTTTATAATGATGCAATTACGGGACTAGCTCATACCTATCATTTAGTAAACAAAAAAGTCCCCTTTTATGATGCGAAGAATGACCCATTGGCAGTATTAAGTAAAGTCCCTATTTTTATTATAGGTAACGGACCTTCTTTAGATGAGGCTGAAGAATACATCAAAGAAAATAGTCAAACAGCGATTATTTTTGCATGCGGTAGTGCGCTAGGTTCCTTAACTAGTATGGGAGTTAAAGCTGATTTTCATATATTAGTTGAACGACCATATAGAAATTACCAAGCCGTATTAGATATGGCTAGCAAAGAAACCTACAAAGATTTGAATCTGTTGGCACTTAATACTGTTTATCCGGATACAGTTGATTTATATGCTTGGTCAGGACTGGCATTAAAAGGTAACGAGTCAGCAACCGATTACATTAATATTATGCTGGCGTTACATGGTAAAAACAGTTTAGCATCTGTATCATATTCAAACCCATTAGTGGCTAATGCTGGTTTGTCGTTGGCATTGAATTTTGGCTTTCAAAATATACATTTATTTGGTGTGGATAATGGTACTTTTAATAAGGAACATCATTCGAAATACAGTATCTATGATGATAATAAAAATACTAAATTTCGCTACTTTCCAAATAAAGTTGGCGACCATGTTCTAGAAGGAAATTTTGGTGGCTCTGTAACGAGTAATAGTGTTTATTCAATGTCAGTAAAGCAGCTAGAAGATCTTATTGAATATAAGCCTGGAGCTCATATTGTTAATGTTGGACAAGGAGCAAAGGTTAGAGGAACTGTTGCCTCCCATGCTAACGAACTAGAAGCTTTGGATTTAAATATTGATAAGAAAGTAGTTATTGATTTAATAAAAAATCAGTTTTCTTTACTTCCTTTCGACGATGTTGATGAAAAAAAACTTGGCATTGATAAAGCGTATGAATTGGTATGTTCTTTAAAAGATATTGCCAGTAAAAAATACAGTACAGTGCTAGAAGCAAATGAGTTATTGAAGCGCCAGCAGCGATACTTATATGCGTTTCGAGGAACTATATTCAGCCATATTTTCCAACTTTTTAAAGGGACATTACTCTATTATCATTGCCCAATGTTAACCGTTTTGTACAAATATGAAAATAGTGATGATTGTTTAAAGATATTTTCAGAGTTAAATATTTTATGGATTAATTATTTAGATGAAATTGCCTCCCACTTACTTTTATCTGCTACAGATAAATGTGACTGGGCTTTTTATAATGTAAAAGCAAAAAAATAAGGCTGGCTTAGTGAAAGGAACAAATTTATCTTGCTTTCAAAAACAACGTGTAGTTATTGCTCCATTTAATGATCTAGCTATTGAATTACGCAAAGCCCTCCCTGAGTATATTAACTTTATAGGTTTTTTTGATTCAAAAAAAACAGATGGTTGTATTTTGAGCCAAGAATGTATAGATAGCGATACTGTTATCATTGTTTGTAGTCCCAATTATTGGCAAGAAATAGCGCAAAAATTCCCCATAAATAGTGTGTTTATTTATAATCGTCAAGGTTTCGAATTAATACTATATGATGATTACTTGCAACTTATTTCTACTGAAAAGACATTCGACGTTTTATTGCTACCCTATAATAAATCCAATATTATAGACCTCAACTTACTATCCAAGGAGTTATTAAGCCTTGGTTTAACAAGTGCATTAATTGATGTGAATTCTGATTTTGATAACAATATTCGAGAAGGCTTTGCGTCTATTCACGAACAGAATATTATCCACAGAGACTGTCTACCATTTATTAAGTCTAAGGTACTTGTAGCATCTAACGATTGGGACCCTGGTTTTGGCCGCGAATATATCTCTAATCAAAAAGACAATGGGGTCAAAACTATAGGGATTGTTGATGGAATAGAAGATTTTCAAGATTCCGATTATAATTATGAGAGGCGTGCTTATCACACCACGGAGTATGTGCTACTAATGGGACGTGATGATCAATCTCATTTTAAAAATAAAATTGATAAAACATGTATTATTGGTTTACCAAAAATGTGGGATTTGTATAACGAAAAAAGAGCACTGCCTAAAAAGCCAAAAGTTATGATCAACGTTAATTTTACTTATGGTTTTTTTGAAGATATACGCAAACAGTGGGTTGAAGCCGTAATAAGTGTTTGCGAAGATCTATCATTGCCTTTCGTTATTTCTCAACACCATGCAGACAAAGGTGAATTTTCATTAGAGATGCTATCACCGAATTGCGTATACGAAACAATTGAAGAGTGTTCGGTGGTGATTTCTCGATTTAGCACAGTAATACTTGAAGCGTTAGCAATGGGGAGGTATGTAATTTATTTTAATCCTCATGGTGAAACTGTTGATTTATATAAATATCCTAAAGGTGCATATGAAATAGCTACTTGCCAAAAGTCACTAACGTTAGCGCTTAATAAATCTTTAGCGAAAGCTCGAAATGAACAAGCAGTGAATGTTTTTTTAGACCGAAAATGTAATGTATTAAGTGATATTCAGCCTTCAAAAAAAGCAGCTCAGTTTATTAATAATATAATTTTAGAAATGGGTGAGATCTTTGAGTAATAAGCATTTAATGATTATTTGTAATGGACCATCGGTTAAGGAGTTAGTTGAATATGGATTTAACTCAATCCCTAAACATATAGATACAGTTGCATGTAGTTTAGCGTATAGGCACTTTAAAGAAGTTAATTGGTGGCCGACATATTATTGCTTAACAGATCCAAAAGTTCTCTTACACCATAAAGAAGCTTTTCAAGAAATGATTTTAGATCCTAGTAATGGTATTAAAAAATTTTTCCTTAGTACGAAACTTCCCCAATTAGATATTGATATTCAGTTTCAAGATCCATTTAAACGTGTTGTTGACACTGAATGGCAAGTTACAGGCCAAGCTGCATTCAAGGTAGCATTAATGCATAGTTACGAATATCTTTATATAATAGGTTGTGACAATCGGTATTATTGGGATCATAGTTTGGTTAAACCTTTAAATGGAACAAGAAAAGAAGACAACCGTGCAATAGTAATTGAGGATGTACTTGAAAATCCAAACTATGGAATTCCAAATTACTTAAGGAAAGGAGATATAACTAGTTGGTTATTTAATCACCCAGATAAATCTATTACTTCTTCATCTAATAATAAGGTGTGGGATGAATTGGTAGCAGAAGCGGAGTTAAAAAAAATAAAGATTATAGATTTTTCAAATAGTAATTTGCCTGTTAAAACAAAAGAAAAGTCTATTATAAAATTTTTAGCTCATTGACTAATTTAGAATATGTTTTTATTACTGGTTGTAGTTTATTAAATACTTGAAAGAGGGAAGTTATGAAAAATAAGCAAACATTTGTGCAAGGGTATATAACAAAGGTTATTGACGCTCTAGAAAGTATCAACACAGCTGAGGTTAGTAAAATCATTTCTAGTCTCGACGAATGCCATTACAGAGGTGGAACTGTTTACATTATTGGTAATGGAGGTTCTGCTGCTACAGCTTCGCATATGGCAAATGATTTCGGTGGAGGCTTAAAATTAAGAGATATTAGAACCTTTAAAATAGCCAGTCTCGCAGATAACTCAGCCTTATGTACTGCTATAGCCAATGATGTTGGCTTTGAAAATATATTTTATGCGCAGATAGTGGACGAAATAACAAATCATGATCTATTAATCGCAATCAGTTGCTCAGGAGATTCTCCTAATATCGTAAAGGCAGCCGAATATGCGAAGCAACAAGGTGTTAATATTATTGGCTTAACAGGTTTCTCTGGTGGTAAGTTAAAAGAACTTTCAACTTTTAATTACCATATTGAAACTGAAGCAGGTGAGTATGGCGTAGTTGAAGATCTTCATATGATTTTTGATCATATGATTTTTTCATATTTCCTATCTTTAGAACCGGAAAAGCAGAACTACAGTAAAAGGTTTAAAGCATGATATTAAAAGTTGCCATTGCAGGCTATGGCAAAATGGGAAAAATACGTGCTAATGCTATTCAAGAAAATATGGATACTGAGCTGATAGGTATTTATGAACAAAATAATGAATTTATTTGTAATGATAGATTAGTTAAATTAGCTGTTAATGATTATGACGAGTTATTAGCGCTAAAACCTGATGCAATATTTATATGTGCTTTTAACCATGTCGCAGCTGAATACACGATCAAAGCTCTGAATATGGGCATTCATGTTTTTTGCGAAAAACCTCCAGCTAAAAATTCGATTGAACTAAAAAAAGTTATTGCTGCTGAGGAAAAATCGAATAATGTCTTGAAATATGGCTTTAATCATCGTTTTCATTATAGTGTAAGTGAAGCTAAAAAAATTATTGATAGTGGTCGTATGGGCAAGCTTTTATGGCTTAGAGGGGTGTACGGTAAAGCTGGTAGTATTGATTATAAAGATAACTGGCGTAATTTTAAAAATTATTCCGGTGGTGGTATTTTGATGGATCAAGGTATTCACATGCTTGATCTCTATAATTATCTATCAGGTCTAAATTTTGAGGTCGTTTCGGCTACCTTGCAAAATAGCTTTTGGCCTGTGGGAGTTGAAGATAATGCGTTTGTACTTTTACAAAGCGGCGATGTCCTCGCGTCTATGCATTCATCTGCAACACAATGGAAACATAAATTTCTATTAGAGATGTGTTTTGAAAACGGTTTTGTTAATCTCGATGGCATATTATCTGATTCTAGAAGCTATGCTCCTGAGACCTTAGTTGTTGCAAAAAGAGAGTTTGAAGATGTTACTTTTGCTATGGGTAAACCTGCAGAGACAGTAACTTGGTTTGAGAATGATGACAGCTGGAAGCTCGAGCTGGAAGAATTTATTAATGCCATAGAGCATGGTCAGAAACTTACTCATGGTACTAGTGAGGATGCATCAAAAGTATTAGATTTAGTTGAGAGAATTTATTCTAAGAGTGGATTTTATGACTAAAAGAGTACTTTTAACTGGTGGCAGTCGTGGGATTGGAAAAGTAATTAATGAAGTGTTTACATTAGCTGGCTTGGATGTAGTTGTACCTAGTAGAGAACAGCTAGACCTTAGTTGTGAAGCTTCTATTGAAGAATTTTTTAATATAACCCCAGCAAAATTTGACATTGTAATTAATAATGCAGGGATCAATATCATCAAACCAATTTTAGAGATCACCTCTGAAGATCTACAGCTTATTAATCAAGTAAATCTTGTTGCTCCTTTGCAGGTAATTCAGCATTGTGTTCCCTATATGCGAGAGC
This sequence comes from Pseudoalteromonas sp. SWN29, assembly GCF_015864465.1. Lineage (NCBI taxonomy): Bacteria > Pseudomonadati > Pseudomonadota > Gammaproteobacteria > Alteromonadales > Pseudoalteromonadaceae > Pseudoalteromonas > Pseudoalteromonas sp. SWN29. The sequence continues at coordinate 5,842 of NZ_JADYXE010000048.1, read as the reverse complement.
AGCAGGCTGGTCGTATTCTTAATGTCTCGTCTATTTGGGGTATACGCTCTAAAGAATATAGGACCTTATATAGCGGTACTAAATTCGGACTTATTGGCTATACCAAGGCATTAGCGAGGGAGTTAGCTGAAGATAATATTTTGGTGAATGCAGTGTGTCCAGGCTTTATTGATACAGAGTTAACCGCAAAAAGCTTATCTGAACTTCAAAAAGAGCAGTTATTAAAACAGGTGCCGCTAAACCGTTTAGGTAAGCCTGAAGAAATCGCGAAACATATTTTATATCTTGCTACAGAAAATACATTTATTACAGGGCAAGCGACGATTATTGATGGAGGTTTTTTATCGTGAATACAATAGAGATCCCTTCAAATATACATAACTACCTTGTTCACTATGGTTATGAATTTCTAGATTTAAAGGAAAAGTTTGAAGATAATGCTTTTTACATAATTGATAAAAAGGTTTTCCAATTATTCAGCAAGGAGTTATCTTTTGTCAATGAAAATAATAGCCTGCTTATTGATGCATTAGAAGAACACAAGAATCTAGATAAAGTTATTGAAATATATAAAGTATTATTAAATTATGGCTTTAAAAGGAATTCGCATTTAATTAGTATTGGTGGTGGTATTGTACAAGATATCTCAGGTTTTGTTGCATCTACTCTATTTAGAGGTGTGCAATGGAGCTTTATCCCAACCACTTTACTAGCGCAAGCAGATAGCTGCGTTGGTAGTAAAACATCTCTAAATTTAGACAGCTATAAAAATACAATTGGTAGCTTTTACCCACCAAATAACATATACATTTTAGAAGCTTTTTTGAGAACTTTATCTGAACAAGAAATTGATAGCGGTTCAGGAGAGATTATTAAGTTTCTATTACTTTCAGATCACGAACAACCAAATGTTTCTAACATTAAGCAACTTGTAAAAAGAGTAAAAGAAGGTAAATGTAAAGAAGCTATTTATGAAACCCATTTAGTTAAAAAGAGTTATATTTCACAAGATGAGTTTGATCAAGGTAAGCGTAATCTTTTCAATTATGGACATTGCTTTGGGCATGCACTTGAGTACGCTTCGTCATATGCAATACCTCATGGTATTGCAATAACGATAGGAATGGTTTTAGCTAACATCATAAGCTTGAACCGCGGGTTGATTAGCGCTGAATGCTTAAACTTATTAAATGAGCAGCTTCTTTTAGATAATATTAACCTGACTGTAAATCCTGAATATGTCGTAATAGATTTAATCATTGAGGCATTGAAAAAGGATAAAAAGCGTAGAACAAATGATTTAACTTTCGTCCTTCTCAATAGTGATGAGTTCTCTGTTGGGATGTACCACGACGTGTTGCAAAGTGAAGTTGAACAAGCTATCAATCAGTTAATGGAGATTTTGAATTCAAAATGAAAGTAGCAATAACGTCAAAAGCATTTTCAAAAAATGAAACGCTTATTAATTATTTAGCTCATTTTTTCCCCGAATATAAACTAAATTTAACGGGCATGAAGCTTAATGATGATGAACTAGTCGATTTTCTTTCTGATGTCGATGCGGTAATCGTTGCATTAGAATCTATCAATGATTATGTATTATCAAAATTGCCGAATCTTAAATATGTATCAAAATTTGGTGTTGGTTTGAATAATATTGATTTTGATGCTTGTGAGCGACATAACGTCAAAGTGTTATATAAAGCCGGAGTTAACAAAGGGTCTGTAGCTGAAATGAGCTTAGGGTTTTCATTAATGCTACTAAGAAACATCTATACAACATCAAACCTTTTATCTCATGGTGAGTGGCGTAAAAGTGGTGGGGCCAGCCTCTACGGTAAGACAGTCGGCATTATTGGTGCTGGTCATATTGGTGAAGAATTTATTAGGCTTCTGCAACCATTTGATTGCAATATTTTGATCAATGATATTTTAGATAAATCAAAATTGATTGCTGAGTATAATAACGTAAAACAAGTGCCATTAGATTCATTACTCAATCAATCGGATGTTGTATCACTTCATGTTCCGTTAACTGTCGAGACAGAGCAACTTGTTGATACTAGTTTTCTTGCAAAGATGAAACCTTCGGCGGTTCTTTTGAATACAGCTAGAGGAGAGTTAGTAGATCAACTAGCATTGAAAAATAGTCTACTGAAGGCACAAATATCAGGGGCTGCAATCGATGTTTATGATCAAGAGCCACCAACTGATTTAGAGTTATTATCAATACCTAATTTAATTCCTACACCTCATATTGGTGGAAATTCACTGGAAGCAACGCTTGCAATGGGTAAAGCGGCAATTCATAACTTGAGTGATTTATGAATAAGGCGTTGGTAATAGGGGGGAACAGCGGGATTGGCAGTGCGATTTGTCAACGATTTACTGATGCTGATTATAATGTTTATGGCACTGTGCGTGATGCTAATTTATCTCTAGAATTTACTGACGGACTTTTTGTATTAGATTTAACAGATACCGAGTCGTTTAATCGTTTTTGTAAAGATATTGAATCTGTTGGGGCATTTGATGCCGTTATTTTTAATGCCGGTATCATAGAACCTCAGCCATTTGGTGAGTACGAATCCATTAATATAGACAATATGTTTTGTGTTAATACATTATCACCCTTAAAGCTTTTGAATAAGTTAGTGAAAGCTGAGCTTATTCAAAACACTGGTAAGGTGGTATTCGTAGGGTCGATTGCCAGTGTTGTTTCTAAACCAACTTCTGTTGGCTATAGTGCGAGTAAGTCAGCCTTAGTTGGTGCAATTAAGGCCCTCTCATTGAGTCTTGCTGAACACGGTATTTTGGTCAATATCGTTTCACCTGGTCCAACAAAAACTGCTATGTTAGATAAAAACCTCAGTCCTCAACAGCAGCAGGAAATTATCAATACAATCCCTTTAAAAAGGCTAGCTAGACCTGAAGAGGTCGCTCAAGCGGTTTATTTTATGGGCTCAGAAATGAATACTTATATCACAGGGCAAAATATTATCCTTGATGGTGGATTTACAAGTAGGTAAAAAATGAAAATAGTAGCAATGATCCCTGCTCGTTTAGGCAGTAAGCGAGTTCCGAAAAAAAATTTACGTTTGCTAGGCGATAAACCTCTAATTGCATATGTGACAGAAACAGCAAAAGCGTCAGGTGTTTTTGACGAAGTGTATATAAACTCTGAAGCGGACGTGTTTGATAAAATTGCTGATGAGTATGGAGTTAGCTTTTACAAGCGTCCAAGTTCGCTTGCTGCTGACCAAACAAATAATGATCAATTTCTTACTGATTTTTGTGAGAATGTTGACGCAGACATCGTCATTCAAATTTTGCCAACATCACCATTTTTAACGGTTGAAGAAATTACAGCTTTTGTACAAAAAATGAAAGATGAAAGCTTGGAAACGTTAGTTTCTGTTGTTGACCATCAGATTGCGGCTGTTTATCAGGGGAATGAAGTTAACTTTTCAAAAAATGAACCTCATATATCCTCTCAAGATATGGTACCTGTATCTAGTTACGCAACCGTGCTTATGGGGTATCAAACAGCTACATTCCTTAAAAATATTAAAGAATATGGCTTTGCATATCATGGTGGAAACTCGAAGGTAGCATACTTTCCAATTAAGGGTTTTTCTACAGTTGATATTGATAACGAAGAAGATTTTGAGTTAGCAGAAGCTGTGCTTTTATACGTGGAAAATAAGGGCAAAACTCTGCCTAAATACTACCAAGAGAACAACGTCGAGTCTTCAGAAGCTGAAGCGGATGTACCTTCAATTTTAAAGCTAGATGGGATCCACCATTCTAATTTTGAAAATGAAAATAAAATGCTGAGTAATATTCAGGATATAATTAACTCAATGGACAGTAGTGAGTCTTGGTGCTATCGAGTTGTAAATTCTGAAAGCAATAGCGCGACATTGATTTCTCAGCTACCAGGAGAAGGTAATCGTCGTCACTATCACCCTGATTGGAATGAGTGGTGGTATATCGTTGATGGGCAGTGGCAATGGGATATTGAAGATGAGTCGCTTGTAGTTTCCAAAGGGGATATGGTCTTTATAGAAAAAAATAAGTGGCACAAAATCACCGCTATTGGCGATAAACCTGCAATCAGGCTAGCTGTAAGTCGCGGTGATGTAGTACATGTCTATAAATAATCACCAATCAAACTTTTAAAGCGGATACTAAAATGGAACGAAATATTAACTATGCGGAAAATTACTCTTTTAGCGTTAAATTGAATAGAGCTTATGATTTTATTGAAGAACTAAAACGTGAGAATAAGAAAGTTTTATTATATGGAAATAGTAGGGCGGGACGCATTATTGCAAGTTTGTTAGGGGAGTGCGTAGTTGGAGTTGCTGATAGAGCTCATGATGGTTCAGAATCATCAGAAAGACTTTATTCACTTCATCAAATATCAGAAGTGAACTATGACATTTTACTTGTAACGGTTCTTGGCCGAGAAAGTGAAATTATTAATGAACTTGTAAATAATTATAGTGTTAAAAAGGACACCGTTTTAACCTTAAACCTCTCATATGTTCCAACAGATAGCGATAAAGTTAGGGCTTCGATTACAGATGCAAATTTAAATATCAAATATAATAGAGATAGGTGGGGCTCTGAAAGTAAATGGCTAAATTTAGATAACTACGGATACTCTTGGGATGGTGGAAATTCACATACATTGAGTAGCATAGCCAAACTGTCTGATGAGTACCTGAAACCATACTTAAATAATCAATATAACCTAAATATTTTAGAGTTATCACCTGGTGGTGGAAGGTTTACATATGAATTGTTGAGATATGCAAACTCTATAGATTTAGTCGATATGAATGAAGTTTGCCTTAGTTTGTGTAAAAAAAGATATTCAAATTTAACTACTCCAATGCAATTTTATCAAAATGATGGCCAAAGTCTTTCTTGTTTATCAGGTAAAAAATATGATCTGATTGCATGTTTTGACTCAATGGTCCATATGCACCCTGATATTGTTGAAGGCTACATAGAGCAGTTTGCTAAATTAATAAATGAAGGTGGTATTATTTGGTTAGATCATAGTGGTAAAGGTGAAAAGGATATTGGCCATCGTACAGATATGACAGATCTCAAAATTACCGAGATCGCTATGAAAAATGGGCTTTCAGTCATTGCACAACATTTTAGAAATAGCCATGACTGTATTTCAGTTTTATCAACGGGTTAATTTAAGTTTATTGAGCGATAGTTTTGTTTAAAAGCTTCTTTAGATCAATGTAAAACTAAAAGTACCGAGATGATTAAAGTTAACTTGGTACTTCTTTTTTGCATTTATCTCAACGCAAGGACTAATTCCGCCTGTTGCCACTAACTGTCCTTCCCTAAGTGGTAAATTATGCTTTTTTGCTAATTCTAAAAAGTCTGTTAATAAATTGAATGGGGACTTAAGAAGATTGTTGTAAAGCCCTTCGATAACAGGTATTTTGTTATCTAAAAGCTCAATACAGCCGCTAAAATCACTTATTAATGAATCATTCCACCCTATCTCTTTACCGATAATCAGTGCACCAGCGGCGCAATTATCTCTAATTAGATCAGGTAAGATTATGCTAGATAAATCATGTTTTGAATAAGGAAGCTCAACTGATGGCATTACACTGCTTATAAAGTTACAAGCTGAAGTGATTGGGTAATCTATAAAAAAATTGGTTTCAACTTGTTCGTTTAATCTAAAAGTAATTTCAAGCTCCGCTAAATGAGCAGTTGTATCAATCGTAAGCGTATGGCTAACGACACCTAGCCTTGCTTAATATTCCAAGGTAACAGGGGTTCAAGGTTACTTGGCTGCTCT
>NZ_JADYXE010000047.1:0-33474 GCF_015864465.1 Pseudoalteromonas sp. SWN29 | reverse complement strand
GGTTTTGATGAGTTAAGGGAAAAAATAATAAGGCTCATTGGTGGGCATGCGTTGCATTTATATAAAATCCAAAAAGTTGCCTAGAGGTCTGAGCAATGTCTGCTATATATAAGCAGATTGGTATTAAACAAAAAAGCGCCGCAAAAAATTGCGGCGCTTTGTTACTAAGTAAAAGTACTACTAAGTAAAAGTGTTACCTAAAAGTATTATTTAATTGGGCGAGGCTCAGTTCGCAAACCTAAAACTAAGCTTAAACACATAAATAACAATACAATAGTGAAAGGTAAACCTGCCGATACAGAGCCAGCTTGAAGTGCTTGAATCGCTTCAGTCCCGCCTATCCAAAGTAATGCAGCGGCTACCGCACCTTGAGTAACAGCCCAAAAAATACGCTGTGGTACTGGAGCATCAATTTTGCCACCGGCAGTGATTGAATCAATTACCAAAGAACCAGAGTCCGATGACGTAATAAAAAATACTAATACTAGTACAATCGCAATAAACGATAAGATATTAGATAGAGGTAATGCATCAAACATCTGGAACATAGCCAGAGGAACTTCAGTTAAGCCATTAGCACCTAATTCACCCACACCATTAACTACTTGGTCAATAGCAATGCCGCCGTAAATCGACATCCATAAAATAGTAACAGCAGTAGGGACAAGTAATACCGCAATTAAAAATTCACGAATTGTACGACCACGTGAAACACGCGCGATAAACATACCTACGAATGGTGACCAAGAAATCCACCATGCCCAATAAGATACGGTCCAACCGTGCATCCAAGTTTCATCTTCACGACCATGAGGATTACTTAGTGGAATTATATTTTCTATATAGCCCATAACAGTAGTCGGGATATTACCTACAGAAACAGCAAAGCCTACTAAAAAAACAAAGATAAGCAAAACTAAGGCGATTAGCATATTGGCATTACTAAGTACCTTAACGCCGCCATCAATCCCACGAACTACTGAAACAATAGCTAAAAGTGAAACACCTATAATGACTAAAATTTGTGAACCAACTCCGCCTGAGGTACCAAATACATGGTCTATACCTGCAGAAGCTTGCTGTGCCCCAAGCCCTAAAGAAGTAGCAAGACCAAACAGGGTTGCAAGCACGGCTAAAATGTCGATAAGGTGACCTGGCCAGCCCCATGCTCTATCACCTAGAATAGGATAAAAGATAGAACGAATAGAAAGCGGTAAGCCTTTATTATAAGTAAAAAATGCAAGCGAAAGTCCGACAACTGCATAAATAGCCCACGGGTGAAGGCCCCAGTGGAACATAGTCGCACCCATTGCTACTTTTGCTGCCTCGGGTGTATTAGGTGTTACGTTCAGTGGTGTTTCAAACCAGCCTGTATAATATGCGAGTGGTTCAGCAACGCCCCAAAACATTAAGCCAATACCCATACCAGCAGCAAATAACATAGCTAGCCATGAAATACGTGAATGAGTCGGTTTAGCATCATCACCACCTAAACGAATGTTACCGTAAGGTGAAACAATAAGCGCTAAACAAAAAACAACGAAAAAATTAGCAGCCCACATAAATAAGGCGTCAAAGTTATTGATGATATCTGTTTTTATACCATCAAGCGCAGATTTAGCCGTTTGTGGATCGGTAACAAGAATGGCGATTAAAAAAATGACAATCAGTCCGGCACTTATGCCGAAAACAGAGTTATGTATATCAAGTCCCCATTTTTGTACGTTGTCTTGACCTACAGTGTAGTCTGTACTGTCAATACTATATTTGTCATGATTTTCCTTCATGCAATACCTCTTTAGTTGTCCTAACAAGCCGAAAATAAATTCGGCGTCATATCGAATTACATTAGCCTTTAAATATTAAGTAAAAGTAATACCGTAATTATTTGAAGACTAACTAATTTGAAGAGTGATCATACAGCTAGTAGTGTATGAGTTAAATATTAAATGTAAATGAATTTGTATTTAAATCGCTGTTTATATGGCCAAATTCATGATTCTTTTGTTTAAAAGCTCTAAAATTATAAATTCAGTGAACGTTAAAAATTAGTTTGCTATTAAAAGTATTAATTTACTTGGTTAAGTAAAAAAAGATCACTTTTAAGCAACTTAATTGATGCTTAAATATTAGAGCTTGTTGACCTTTTAGGATTAAAATTTTTTCTATTTAGGAGCAGTTTAATCGATCCTAGGTTTGTAACCTAACGGTGCGGTTACAAACCTGCGTTATTCTACATGCTCAAATACACATGAGAATAATTAAAAACTGAGCAGCAAAGAGCAAATTTCTCTCTAGGGCTAGTATAAATTTATAAGCTGAGAAGCATCTTTAATCAAGTTGTAATATGAATATGATTTAACACAGTACTGGGCTATATTTTATAAATAGATAGGAAAAGGATTAATACTATTATGCGTGAATGCGCTTTAAACAATACCAATCAAACCGAACTTGTGAAACGCTTTTGCAGCGTTAGAAGCGAAAGTTTGGCTATTATTGAACCTCTCACTTTAGAAGATTGCCAGCTACAAGCTATGGCAGATGTCAGTCCAAGCAAATGGCATTTAGCGCACACCACCTGGTTTTTTGAAACGTTTTTACTTAGCGTTCATTGTAAACAGTACACAGTGTTTAATCCTCATTATAAAATGCTTTTTAATTCTTACTACAATGGTATTGGAGAGCAATTTAAGCGCGTCAACCGAGGTAGTTTATCCAGACCTGGTTTAGATGAAGTGTTAGCTTATAGAAAGCATGTAGATAGCTGCATTATTGAATTGCTTAAGAGCGAAGTTAGTCCACAAATTAAAGATATTATTGATCTTGGATTAAACCACGAGCAACAGCATCAAGAGCTGATGCTTATGGACATCAAATATAACTTTTCAGTAAACCCATTATTTCCACAATATCAAACATCACTTTTAACTAATCAAAATAAACCAATTCATATTAAGCCTCTTAATTTTATAAACTTTGAGCAAGCCATTATTAATATAGGCACAAATGCCGACGACGAATTTGCATATGATAACGAGCTACCTAAGCACCAAGTATTAATTCATCCATTTAGCTTTGCTAACAGGTTAGTCACTAATGGTGAATATTTAGAGTTTATAAATACCGGTGGATATAGCGACCCACAGTATTGGCTGAGCGATGGTTGGGCAAACATTCAAAATAACAAATTAACACAGCCATTATATTGGCATTGCATAAATAACGAATGGTTTGAGTTTACACACTATGGGTTGCAGCCTCTTAATTTAAATGCACCCATCTGCCATGTTAGTTATTTTGAGGCCAGTGCCTATGCTAATTTTGTAAAAGCGCGTTTGCCTACAGAGTTCGAATGGGAATATGCGGCTAAGAACGATGATTTGGTTGAAGCAGAAGAACGTTATCTCACACCTCAACTAGCAAAAGGTGATACTAAAATAAGTCAGTTAACTGATTCATGCTGGCAATGGACGAACAGTGCATATTTACCATACCCCGGTTTTAAACCTATTGAAGGAGTAGCAGGGGAATACAATGGTAAGTTTATGAATAACCAAATGGTATTACGCGGCGGGTGTGTGTTTACCCCTCAAAACCATTTACGACAAACATACCGTAATTTTTATTACCCGCACCAAGCGTGGATGTGCAGCGGAATTAGACTAGCTAAGGATATAGTATGAGCCAAATAACAGCGATTAAGCAAAGCAACATAACCGACACTGAATTTTTAAATGATGTGATAAGCGGATTAACTCAACAACAAAAAACGCTTCCGTGTAAATATTTTTATGATGATAAAGGTGCTGCATTATTTGAGCAAATAACAACACTGCAAGAATATTATGTAACACGCACAGAGCTTTCTATATTAGAGCAACACTCGAAGTCAATTGCTCAAATGCTACCTGAAAACCTTTCTATTATAGAGCCAGGCTGTGGCTCTGGTAAAAAAGTAGCGTATTTACTAGCGCATATGGAAAACGTAAAAACCTTTGTTCCATTTGAAATATCTGAAGAAATGCTTAGTTACTCACTTGCACATTTGTCGCCGTTGTTTCCTGAACTTACAATTTCACCTCTACTAGGCGATTTTACGCATAGCCAAATGGTTAAGCAGTTAACCAAAGATACCACTTTAGACAGTCAAACTAACTTAGTGTATTTTCCGGGGTCGACTCTTGGTAATTTTGCTCCAGTAAAAGCGATTGAAATTATGAATAATTTCCATCGGTTATGTGGTGTAAACGGGTATGTGTTAATTGGCATTGATTTAGTCAAAGAGCGCCAAGTGCTACTTGATGCCTACAATGATAAAGCGGGAGTCACCGCTGCGTTTAATAAAAATTTACTGGAACGTATTAATAACGAGCTAAATGGCACATTTAACGTAGATAACTTTAGCCATGAGTCACGCTTTAACGAGCAACATAGCCGTATTGAAATGCATTTAGTAAGTAATTGTACTCAAAGTGTGATTATAAACGATCAGCAAATAGACTTTATAGAAGGTGAAAGCATTCATACAGAAAACTCTCATAAGTACACGCTTGAGTCGTTTAAGCAGCTTGCAGCGCAGGCTAATTTAAAGTTAGAGCAAACGTGGCAAGACGACAGTAACTATTTTGCTTTGTGCTTATTAAGGCCTCTTTAAACAGTTACTTATCATATGATTTAGTAAATCAAAACTTTAGCATTGTTAAATTCATAGTTTAGCAGTGCGCCATTATTTGATTGTTGGATAAGTTTGGCTTTATTTAAACCGTACAGTCTAAAAAGCAATGGGGCAATAACCGATAGAGCAGAGCCAGTAGCACTGTCTTCATTAACACCAAACTGAGGGGCAAAGTATCTAAAATGCGCTATGGCACTTTTTTTGTCTATATTTTGTATATTAAGCGCAATAACTGCATTTTTATGGGCTTTACTCAAAGCTTTAAAATCAAAGTGTAAGCTTTTTAAGTCCTGCTTTTCATCGGATTTTTTTTCAAGTTCTTTATCGAATTCTTTATCGAATTCTTCATCAAATTCTTTATTAAATAATACAACCGTGTAACCGTTTTTATCACCGGTGCTATAGGCTGCTTTTATTGCTAATGAAAACACGTTTTGTAACTCATCTTTAGCTAATTTGCTTTTTTGTGGCTCTATGCTTTTTAGTAATAGCTGAGCGCGTTGTTTTTTTTCTTTTATAGTAAAACGCTCATGACTCATTGAGATAAACGCTTTAGGGCAATAACCAAAATGCTTTATCAAAAAATTAGCGGCTGCTAAAGTGCCATGCCCGCAGCGTTTAATTTCACTTGTTTGATTAAACCAACGAATTTTACAATGACGTTTAGTTATTTCATTTTGATTTAAAAATACGGTAGCAGGGTGAATTGATTGTGATGCAATATATTGCATTTTTTTTGATGTTAACCCATTTTCATAAATAACAATTAAGGCGCTTGAGCCTTTTAAGTTATTTGCAGGGCTAAAAAAAACAGATTGGGTGTAAGTGTACTTTATAAAGCGCAGCGTGAGCCATAAAGGCCTACGCTGCGATATACAAAAAGTGTTAACCTTTGCTTGCATATGCGTCGTTATGAACGCCTGCAGCACGACCTGATGGATCAGCGTTGTTTTGGAACGATGCGTCCCATGCAAGTGCTTCAGGAGTCGAGCACGCTACCGATTTACCATGTGGTACACATTTAGCTGATGCATCACCTGGGAAATGCTCTTCAAAAATTGCACGATAGTAGTATGCTTCTTTTGAATCTGGCGTATTAATGGGGTATTTAAATTTTGCATTTGCAAGCTCTTGATCGCTTACTTGCTCGTTTACAAACTCTTTTAACGTATCAATCCAGCTGTAGCCAACACCGTCTGAAAATTGCTCTTTTTGACGCCATAAAACTTCATCAGGCAAGTAGCCTTCAAAGCCTTCACGTAAAATGTGTTTTTCAATTTTTCCATCTTTACACATTTTAGCTTCAGGGTTGATACGCATAGCAACATCAACAAATTCTTTATCAAGAAACGGTACACGTGCTTCTACGCCCCATGCCGCCATTGATTTATTAGCACGTAAACAGTCAAACATATGCAGTTTTGATACTTTACGGTTTAACTCTTCATGAAACTCTTGTGCGTTTGGCGCTTTATGGAAGTATAAGTAACCACCAAATAGCTCATCAGCACCTTCACCCGATAACACCATTTTAATACCCATGGCTTTAATTTGGCGAGCCATTAGGTACATAGGTGTAGAGGCACGAATTGTTGTTACATCGTACGTTTCAATGTGGTAAATCACTTCACGAAGTGCATCAATGCCTTCTTGAATAGTAAAAATGATAGGGTGGTGAATAGTACCAATCATGTCAGCTACTTTTTGTGCAGCCGCTAAATCTGGCGAGCCCTCAAGGCCTACTGAAAAAGAATGAAGCTTAGGCCACCATGCATCACTTTCGTCGTTATCTTCAATACGTTTTGCGGCAAAGCGCTGCGTAATAGCAGAGATAACTGATGAGTCTAAGCCACCAGAAAGTAATACACCGTAAGGCACGTCACACATTAATTGACGTTTAACGGCCGCTTCTAATGCATCTTTAACGTCTTGCGCTTCTGCGCTATTATCTTTAACTGCATCAAATGTTTCCCAATCACGTTTGTAATAAGGCGTCATTTTGCCATCTTTGCTGTACAGGTAATGCCCTGGTGGAAATTCTTCAATGTGCTTACAAATTGGAGAAAGTGCTTTTAGCTCAGAAGCAACATAAAAGTTACCGTGCTCGTCGTGCCCTGTGTAAAGCGGGATAATACCAATATGGTCACGGCCAATTAAGTAGGCGTCGTTTTCTTCGTCGTATAAACAAAATGCAAAAATGCCGTTTAGGTCATCTAAAAAGTCAGGCCCTTTTTGTTTATATAGCGCTAAAATAACTTCACAGTCTGATTGAGTTTGAAAAGTAAAATCAACGTCTAACTCTGCTGCAAGTTCTTTATGATTATAAATCTCGCCATTAACCGCTAAAATATTTGTTTTTTCTGGGTTGTATAAAGGCTGTGCACCGCTTGATACACCAACAATAGCTAAACGCTCATGTACTAAAATAGCTTTTTCAGATGCATATACACCAGACCAATCCGGACCACGGTGTCTAAGCAGCTTTGACATTTCAATTGCTTGGGTACGCAATTGAGTGGGATCAGATTTAATATCTAATACCCCAAAAATTGAACACATAGTAACTCCTCATTCCTATTATGTGTGCAGCAGAGCTAATTTGCTGTACTGCGAAACCTTGTTTTATCAGAAAAAATTACTCAAGTCACATAGCTTTTACAATTAATTAAGAATAATTTATGCACCAACTTAGATGTAACTGCACCAAAATGGTTAATGCGTGGTGCCTGCTGCTATTTTTACATCACTATTGTTGTTCAAAGCTTGTGCGATCATGACCTTTAAAGCGTTAATAATGGTTTCTTCACTCATGCTTGGTGCGCCATTGTGGTGCACCGCTTGGCTTGGTAAATAAGGGACATGTACTAAGCCACCTTTCATCACCGCGCAGTGATCGTTTATATAATGCATAAGGCCATACATAACGTGATTACACACATAGGTGCCTGCCGTATTTGAAATAGCAGCAGGGATATTACTGTTGTGCAATGCTTGTAACATGCGCTTTATGGGTAAGTTTGTGAAATAGGCATCAGGGCCATTTTTTTCAATTGGCGTATCGATAGGCTGCTTACCTGCATTGTCTTTAATGCGTGCATCGTCAACGTTTATTGCAATACGCTCGATTGATATTTCACTTCGCCCACCAGCTTGTCCTATACACAAAACAACCGCCGGGTTATGCGACTCAATGGCGTTTATAAGCTGACTGATAGACGTATTAAACTCACAGGCAAGTTCTAGTGTGCATATTTTGTGTTTCATGATGATAGTTTCATCAAGTTTTTGCACTGCTTGCCAAGAAGGATTGATAGTTTCGCCACCAAAAGGAGCAAAACCGGTTATTAATACACACGGCATAGTAGAAGTTGATTTAGTCATTAAACACCAAGCTATACATTAAAATAATATTAACGGCGAGTAAGGTAACTGCCGTCGGAATTTGGGCCTTTATTACATGGTACTTATCTTTTAAGTCTAGGGCGTGTTGATTCTAGAATATTTTATAGGTTATTTTTAAGTGCAAGGCTCAATTGATGTAGGTGCCCGTCAAGTTTCTGCTTTGCCTTTGCTGCTTCTTCAAACGTTACATATTTAAATTCAACTGTATCTAAAGGTCTAAATTGTGCAAATTGATGTAAGTCGGCTTCAATAACTGTTCCTAAAAGAGGATAGCCCCCAGTGGTTTGTCCATCGTTAAGTAGCACAATAGGATCACCATTTGGTGGTAGTTGAATGCTCCCAGGACTTACACCCAGTGATGGCAAAGAGTGCGAATGCACCAAGCTATTCTTATTATGCTCAAGCCTTACGCCCATTCGATTACTGTTAGTACTGACTTTGAATGCAGTAGCTGCAAAGGTATCCAATAATGGCTTACCCAGTAAGTTAGCGTGAGGGCTCGGGTACAAGCGTATAATTTTGCGCTGAGGTGGAGCAATTGCACCTACTTTTATAAACTTTCCACAATAAGGAGTAATAGGTATTTCATCACCTGTGGTGAGAGCTCTACCTTCAATACCACCAAAACGTGCATTTAAATCTGTAGATTTAGAGCCCATAACCTCAGTATTTTGTATACCGCCTTTCACCGCAAAATAAGCTCTTAAGCCCGCTCTACCTGTAGCAAAGCTAAGCACTTGCTTATTTTTTACTGCGTATGTCCAACCAGGGTAAATTGTTTGCCCATCAAGGGTCGCTTGCAAATCGGCACCATGAAGTGCAATGACTGTATCGCAGGTGAATTCAAGTTCGCACAAACCAACGGTTATTTCTAAAACGGCATCATTGTCGTTATTGTTAAGTAATCTATTCGCAATTATTTGCGCAAAGGGGTCTAAGCTGCCCGCTTTACTTACACCTAAATGGCGGTAGCCTTCACGGCCAAAATCCTGAATTGTAAGTAATACACCACTTTTAAGGACTTTAATCATGAGTTGCTCCTTTATTAACTAGCGGAACAAATTCAAGCGTATCGCCAGGTTGAATTAAACAAGGTTGCGCAGAGGTTGAATCAAACAAAGAGGTATTTGTATGGCCTATTATGTGCCAACCGCCTGGCGTATCCGCAGGGTAAATTCCGGTTTGTGCAGCACCTATCGCAACAGAGCCTTTAGGAACCCTAGTACGTGGCTCATCACGCCTTGGGGTATGTAATTGCTCATCTAAGCCGTGAAGGTAGGCAAAGCCGGGCTGAAAGCCTAAAAATAATACGTGGTACTTGGCTTTACTATGAATATTAATAACCTCATCAGCGCTTAAATTATGATAGTTAGCCACGTAATTAATATCCTCGCCATTGTATGTGGTTTCAATTAAGTGATGCTGCCCCTTAAAAGTACTGCTTTTAATGTCATCCCACAGCGAGGGTAGCACTTGTAGCCACTTATTTAAGTGTTTATCAGATTTTAAATAAAGAGTGAGCGAGTTCATAGCTGGGACTAAATCGGTAAATTCATCAGTGCTTTTACAGTGGTTGGTTAAAGCCCAAATTTTCTTTTGAATGGAGAGTTTATCTTTTGCGTCTAAATGCGATGCATCAAACAGTAAGCTACTGTTTGTTAATGCATAAATATGAGGAGTTGGCTTCATTAAATAAACCTATTAGTACAACATAATTTAAACGTAACACAGTTTTATTAATTTATTTACACCATTGCGACTAAGTGGTTATTTTTATTTGCTCAGCTTGGTTTAAGAGTGTTTTTATATTTAATTAATCGTATTTAACTTATTGAAGACCAAAACTAAATGCACTTCGTACTAAATAAGTAATTAGGTTGAAATGAAAATTAAGGTAAGGAGGTCTTAATTAGCACGCACTTGTTTAAGAGGTACATTATGAAACACCAGCATTTATTATATTTATCAGGCGCTGCTATTATATTTAGCGCAGGCAGCTTTGCTTTATCTATGGAAAAGGTCGAGCACAGCAATATAGAAGCCACCATGCATGTAGAAACCATTGTACTTGGATCAGGTTGTTTTTGGGGGGCTGAAAAACGCTACGAAGCGCTTAATGGCGTTATTGATGCTGAGTCGGGTTATGCCGACGGCAATGGCTTTAAAGCAACATACAGAAACATTACTGATCAGTCTCGTCGCTTTGACGAAAACAACTATGCTGAAGTTGTACAGGTTATGTATAACAGTAATATAATTTCGGCTGAAGATTTACTAAAAAACTATTTTGAAAGCCACGATCCTACGCAAAAAAATCGCCAAGGTAACGACATTGGTACGCAATATCGCTCAATTGTATTAACGACTACCGATGCGCAAGCTAAAGTAGCTGAGCAAGTTAAATCGCAATATCAGCAGCTTTTAACTGATGCGAGCTACGGCAAAATCGAAACGGTTATTAAACCACTTACAGGTTTTGTATCGGCAGAAGAGTATCACCAAAATTATCTACAAAAGAACCCTAATGGCTATTGTCCTGATCATTCAACAGGCGTTGTTTTTAATAAAAAACCCGTAGAAAAAGTCGATAACAGTGACTTACTCGCAGGTAAGCAGATCGTAGTCTTAGATTCACGTGAATACTGCCCATACTGTGAAAAATTTAAAAAAACAGTCGCAAATGATTACAAAGGGACTATACCAATGTCGTTTCGCCATGCTGACCAGCTTAAAGGTTTAACTATTAAGTCAGCCACGTGGGCAACACCGACTATTTTGTTTTTAGAAAATGGCATTGAAGTATATGGGCGTCAAGGTTATGCAACACCTGAAGAATTTTATAAAGCATTGGGTGCATTTAAGTTAGGTAAAAGTGACGCTTATAAAGTCGCATTTGATGCAAGAACAGATAGACCTTACTGTAAAGAGTACAAGGAGTTTAAAAATACACCTGATGGCACTTTTGTTGATAAATTAAGTGGAGAGCCACTATTTGATACACGTGATAGATTTAATTCAGGCACTGGTTGGTTGTCGTTTAAGCACCCAGTAAAAAGTAGTGTAACGCAGCATGACGATAGCAGCTGGGGAATAACACGTATTGAGCTTCGCTCTAAAAGTACAGGTATTCATCTTGGTCATTTATTCCCAGGAGAAGGCCCTAGAGGCACAGACCGCTACTGTATAAACGCAACAGTACTCGATTTTGTACCAAGAGATAAAAGCTAAACCTTTTACTTTGTAAAGCCTGATTTTAATCAGGCTTTTTTTTTGCATAAAATAAAATAGATTTATCATATTTTTTGCAAATTTGTTAAAATTAAAGCGTTCAGCTACACATCAATCAATAATATTACTTAGGTTATAAATGAATCAATTTATAAAAATAACAACGCAGTTAATGTATTTGCCTTTAGCTTTATTAATTTTTATAACCGATGCTAAGTCGGCAACGCACTATGTCGTCGGCGTAGAGAATATAGAGTATCTACCTTACTTTGATGGTAGTGGAGCAAATGGTGCTGACTATTATGGCTTCAGTGAAGAGTTGCTAACTTTGTTTGCACAGCAGCACGACTTTAAATTTGAGTTTTACACGCTGCCAATTAATCGTCTTTATAAAGAATTTATTGATCACCATCATGTTGATTTTAAATATCCAGATAATCCTCAATGGAAACCAAGTTATAAAGCTTCCTTTGATGATTTAAATGAAATTATTTATTCGCAGCCAACCGTTGTGACTAAAACGGGTATTGCGAGTTTAAATAAAAATATCACTATTGATGAATGCGTTAGTTTTGCAACGGTGAGAGGGTTTACGTCTCAAAGCTTTAAGCCTTTAATGAACAACGAAAACGTTGAGCTAATTGAAACCGCTAATGTAATGGAATTAATTGAGATGCTTTTAAAAGAGCGGGTAGAGTGCATCTACATATCTAACGATGTATTAAATTATAATATCGTTAAATACTTTAAATTAACCCGACCCGTTTATTTTCAAAACGAATTGCCGACAGATTTACAAGCATTTTCATTATCATCGATTGACTACCCTGAGGTAGTTAAGCAATTTGATACATTTTTGCTTTCACATAAAGCGCAGATACGTAAATTAAAAAAAGAATATCAAATAAAAAATTAACTAAAAAAGCCCCGTAAGTTATAACTTACGGGGCTTTTTACAAAGGTATTTAACCTGTATATAGCTATATTATGTATGTGGTTTAATAATAAAAACAGTTCAAGCCAAGTCACCACCTAACTTGAACCGTTTTTCACACTGACAACATCTTCACACACAATATAAAGATTCTGTTTGCTACGCTCTCAAAGCATTTGTATTGCATATCATGTGGTTTGAGCCAAGAATAAAAACAGTTCAAGCCAAGTCACCACCTAACTTGAACCATTTTTCACACTGACAACATCTTCACACACAATATAAAGATTCTTTTCACTGCAAGGTTTGAGTCACTAAAACTCAAAAGGTTGCATTTATTACTCTTAATAAACAATTAAACTTAATTGTTTCGAGCTGATGAAGTAACTTTAATATTTAACTCTATTTTCGACAAACGATAAAAATAAAACCAATGAGTGAAAAAAATTTAACTATAGACTTTAGTCTGGGCTGTGGTTTTAATAGATTGTATTTTAAAGAAATTACTGAAAAATAATACCAATTCCATTAAGTATGTGATCTAAATTTTACGCCGAAAAAATAATTCAGTTCTAGGCGTAAATTGATGTAAATGGTTGTTCCCTTTGCGAAATTTACAACAAAGAAATGGGTTGTTTTAGCAAGTAAAATAGATCAGCTATTTATTGGAGTTGGTATAAAGTGAGGTTTAGGATTTAGACGAACCATAAATACAACACACAATGGCTGTATTAATAAGTTCGCCTAATAGAGAGTTACTCTTGAATTTTTCTAAATGTGCTTACAACCCACTTCGCAAATAAATCAAGCGGGTGATTAGGTGTGCTTGATTCGTGCTGCACTAAATAATACTTATCTTTAGTTGTTAAAGGCTGTTCAAATAACTTATAGAGCCACTGCTCATCTAACCAGCTTTGACTGATAGGTAGTGGAATAAGTGCAATCCCCATACCCTGTTGCGCAGCACGTGCTACACCAAACATACTATCTATTTGAATAATTTGAGAAGGAGAGAAGTCATCAATTCCTGCTTTTTCGGCCCACTGATGCCAGGCCCAAGGGCGAGCTTTGTGTAGTATTAGCGGAACTTGGTTAAGCGCTTGACGGTGATCGTCCCTCCACTGATCGAGCAGCTTTTTATTACATGCAGGGATATATTCAAGATTAAATAGCTCTGTTGCAGAACCTTCAGTGGGTTTACTCGATGATAATACAATAGATAAATCGCTATGACGGGTTATTTCTTTACGTGTTTTAAGCGTATCCATTTGCAGGTTTATATTAGGGTGCTCTGACGTCCACTCACTTAATTTAGGCATGAGTAGTTCGCTGGCAAAAAACTCAGGCAACGTAATCGTCAAATTTGTATTTTGCTGCATCTGACTAAACTCATTAATGGTGCCTTCTAACATAGTGATAATAGGAGACACAGCATCAAAAAAGTTTTTACCCGCAGTGGTTAAACTAATTGAACGCGTTTTACGTTGAAAAAGTTCAATACCAAGTTGTTCTTCAAGTTGTTTTATTTGGTGGCTCACTGCCGAAGGTGTTAAGTACAGTTCATTAGCTGCATGCTTAAAACTTAGGCTTCTTGCTGCAAAGCAAAAAGAGCGAAGGCCACGAATAGGAGTTTGCATGTTTTCCAGTATTATTTAATTTATTGAGACGCCTTACTTAGGCAAAATTTGAACCAACTATTTAATACATAAATATCAGTAGGTTAAAAATAAATTTAACGATAGTTCACAAAAAGGGTGCAGACTATCCACAAAATAGTGCAAAGAATCTAAGCGCTTACATTTAATTTATATTTGTATTATAGATAAAATTTACTACAGATGTATGAATGACGGTAAAAATAATGGCAAAAGATAAAAAAAATCCCTCGTGAGAGGGATTTTGGGTAACTCAGCGCCATTGGCACTGGGAATGAGGTCGGTACAGGGTAAAGCGTTATTTTTAAGCTAAAGCCTAAAAAACCATTTCTGGTACTTCACCGTCAACAAGTAATTTACCTGCTGTTTTACTAATGATTTCATCAACAGTTACGCCCGGAGCGCGTTCTAATAAATGAAATGCGCCGTCTTTAACTTCTAGTACGGCTAAATCTGTCACTATTTTTTTAACGCAATTAACGCCAGTAAGCGGTAAAGAGCAGGCTTCTAATAGTTTAGAGTCACCATGCTTACTTGCATGGGTCATAGTAACAATAATGTTTTTCGCGCCAGCGACTAAATCCATCGCGCCACCCATGCCTTTAATCAGCTTTTTAGGGATCATCCACGATGCGATGTTGCCGTTCTGGTCAACTTCAAATGCACCCAGAACAGTTAAGTCTACATGACCACCCCGTATCATGGCAAAACTATCTGCACTATTAAATATGGCTGCACCTTTAGCTGCTGTCACGGTTTCTTTACCCGCGTTAATCATATCGGCATCTAGCTCTGCTTTAGTAGGGTACGGGCCCATGCCTAAAAGGCCATTTTCGGACTGTAACATAACTTCAATATCATCCGGTACATAGTTTGCGACGAGTGTCGGAATTCCTATGCCCAAATTTACGTAGTAACCGTCTTGAAGTTCTTGTGCAACGCGCATTGCAACTTGTTCACGTGATAATGCCATAATTATGCTCCTGCTTAATCTCGTGTTGTTACACGTTCAATGCGTTTTTCAAAGCTGCCTTTAATAACGCGATTTACAAAAATACCCGGGGTATGAATTTGGCTTGGTTCAAGCTCGCCCGGCTCTACAATTTCTTCTACTTCGGCAACGGTAATTTTACCAGCCGTTGCTGCCATTGGATTAAAGTTCATGGCGGTGTGTCTAAACACTAAATTACCGTATCGATCGGCTTTCCATGCTTTTACTATGGCAAATTCACCTGTTATAGACTCTTCTAAAATATACGGGCGACCATTAAATTCTTTTACGTCTTTGCCTTCAGCCACAGGAGTACCGTAACCGGTAGCGGTGTAAAACGCAGGTATACCCGCGCCACCAGCACGCATTTTTTCAGCAAGTGTACCTTGAGGTGTAAGCTCTACATCAATTTCGCCACTTAATAACTGCTGCTCGAATAGGGCGTTTTCGCCAACGTATGAAGCAACTACTTTTTTAATTTGTTTATCTTGTAATAAAATACCTAAACCAAAGTCATCAACACCACAGTTATTAGATACCACGGTTAAGTCTTTTGTTTGCATGTGCTTAATTTGTTTAATTAAGCCCTCAGGAATACCACATAAACCAAAACCACCGGCAATAATAGTATCGCCGTCTTTTAATCCTTCCATTGCAGCTTCGTAACTAGAAACTACTTTATCAAAACCGGCCATGAGTCTCTCCTCATTGTGTGCTATTTGTTGTTAACTATCTTGTATTAGTAGTGAGTTATCATTTTATAAGATAGCTATTTAGTGTGTAGTGCCACAGATACTTTGCTCACAGGTTGCTTACCAAGTGCTTTGGTTATCTCCCATCCAGCATCACTTAACCTTTGTAAATCAATTCCATGTTCAATGCCAAGCCCTTGCAGTAAGTAAACTACATCTTCGGTGGCAACATTTCCTGACGCACCCTTAGCATAAGGGCAACCACCAAGGCCTGCAACTGCCGCGTCAACCGTTGCTATACCTAGGTTTAAGGCTGCGTAAATATTTGTGAGCGCTTGGCCGTAAGTATCGTGAAAATGCACGGCCAACTTGGTTTTATCAATGTGTGTTAAAAGTAATTCTATTAGCTGCGTTACTTTTTTAGCAGTGCCAACACCTATGGTATCGCCAAGGCTTACTTCGTAACAGCCTAAGTCTAATAGTTTTTGCGACACACTCAGCACTGCTTGTGGGTCAATTTCACCCTCGTATGGGCAACCGAGTACACAGCTTACATAACCACGTACGCGGATATTATTCGCTTTAGCAAACGCCATTACTTCACTAAAGCGCTCAATACTTTCATCAATTGAGCAGTTTATATTTTTTTGACAAAACGACTCACTCGCAGCGGTAAATATAGCAAACTCTTTAATGCCGACGTCGTGCGCTGCTTGTGCACCTTTTAAATTAGGGGTAAGGGCACTTAAATTTACATCAGGTAAATCGAGCGATGAAATAACGTCAGCCGAGTCTGCCATTTGTGGCACCCACTTAGGGGATACAAACGCGCCGGCTTCAATGTTTTTTAAACCTGCAGCACTTAGGGCGTTAATAAGCGATACTTTATCGGCTGTACTGACTGTTTTTTCGTTTTGAAGGCCGTCTCGCGCGCCAACTTCAACAATACGGACTTTACTCGGAAAGGTAGTCATTATGCACCTTCCTCAGTCGTATCTTCTACTATAGCAAGCAGAGCACCATGGGTTACTAATTCACCTTCACCAAAACAGTAGCTTTTTAAAATACCGTCGTGAGGCGCGTTAAGCGTGTATTCCATTTTCATAGCTTCAATAATAACAACTGCATCACCTTTGGTAATTGTGCTGCCAAGGTCAATTAAGTGTTTTACTACCGTGCCATTGAGCGGGGCGGCAAGGGGCAGTGCTTCGCTTTCGTGCGAACTAATATAATGTTTATCAACTAGTTCAAGCTTAGTTTGCAGTGCTTTATTCATCACCGTCAAACTATTACCTACAGTACTATTGCCAACGGTATTATTACCTACCGTATTATTATCTACCGTAGTTACGTGTGCGCTGTGTTTTTCGCCGTTAATAAATACACTACACAGACCATTATTTAATGTGCCTTGTAAGTTAAATACGTGCTCGTTATGCGTAATACTATAGCCCGCTGTGGTTTTTATAGCGCTTAGCTGTAAATCGGCAAAAGGGACTTTAATTACTTGCGGCGCATTAAGTGTAAAACCACTCAGTTGTTGCCAAGGGCTTGCACTGTTTTGCGAATTTTGGGTGTCACTTAACGATTCTAAATATGCAAACGCACCAATAAGTTGGCTTGCTTGCAATAACGATTTATCAACAGCAACTAACGAATCACCTTGCTCAGCAATAAAGTGAGTACTTGGCGCACCTTGTTTAAACGTAGGGTGGCTTGCTAAATTATGTAAAAAACCAATGTTAGTGCTAAAACCCGCTAAATGAAATTGCTCAAGGGCGTGTTGTAAACGGCTCAGTGCTTGTTCGCGATTGTCGTCGTGCACAATCAGCTTTGCAATCATCGGGTCGTAAAATGGGCTGATTTCATCGCCTTGTGCAATACCTGTATCAATGCGTACAAATTCACTGTTAAGCGGTGTATGCAGTGCTTCAATAGTGCCCGAGCACGGGATAAAGTCGTTAGCTGGATCTTCTGCGTATATGCGCGCTTCAAAGCTATGACCCTGCAATTGAATATCACTTTGTGTTAGAGGCAATGTTTGCCCACCCGCAATATTAATTTGCCAATTGACTAAATCTACACCGGTTACCATTTCGGTCACGGGATGCTCTACCTGTAGGCGCGTGTTCATTTCCATAAAGAAAAATTCATCGCCACACAGTAAAAACTCAACCGTACCTGCACCTCGATAATTTATTGCAAGCGCACAGCGTACAGCCGCTTCGCCCATTTCTTTGCGTAGCTCGTCAGATAAACCCGGGGCAGGGGCTTCTTCAATTACTTTTTGATGACGACGTTGCAAAGAGCAATCACGATCGCCTAGATAAACACAGTTACCGTAGTTATCTGCAAATATTTGTACTTCAACATGGCGAGGTTGGTTAACGTAGCGCTCAAGTAATACTAAATCATTACCAAAGCCGGCAATAGCTTCACGTTGCGCACCTTGCAGTGCGCTCATAAAGTCTTTTGCTTTTTCAACTACGCGCATGCCTTTACCACCGCCACCAAAGGCGGCTTTAATAAGTACAGGGTAGCCAATTTTTTCAGCTTCACTTTGTAAAAAAGCAGGATCTTGTTTATCACCGTAATAACCAGGTACTAAAGGCACATTAGCAGCGGCCATTATTTCTTTAGCGCGGGTTTTAGACCCCATTGCTTCAATGCTACTTGCAGGTGGCCCTACAAAAGCAATGTTGTTCGCTTCGCAGGCTTTAGCAAATTCGCTGTTTTCAGATAAAAAACCATACCCCGGGTGAATACAATCAGCGCTGCAGTCTTTGGCTACTTGTAAAATTTTGTCTGCCACTAAATACGAGTCTTTACTTGGCGCAGCGCCAATATGGTAAGCCTCGTCAGCCATTTTTACGTGCTGGGCATGTTTGTCTGCATCAGAGTAAACCGCGACCGTGGTTAAGCCCATTTGTTTTGCACTGCGCATTACGCGGCACGCAATTTCTCCGCGATTGGCAATCAGTATTTTTTGTAATCGTTGTGTGTTCATAATTAATCCTACAGTTGCCAAGCGGGTGGGCGTTTATCAAAAAAGGCAGTTAGCCCTTCTTGACCTTCTTCAGATACGCGAATTTTTGCAATACGCTCAGCGGTAAGTTCAATGAGTTCATCGGTAATTGGCTTATTTGCTACATCGTTAATCAATGCTTTTGCGGCTTTTACTGCAACAGGTCCGTTATCAATCAGTGTTTGCAGCATGTTATCGAGTGCACAGTCTAAGTTACCGGTTACTTGATGAATTAAACCCAGTTGCTTAGCTGTATGCGCATCAAACACCTCAGCCGTTAAAAAATATCTGCGAGCAGCGCGTTCACCAATGGCTTTAATTACATACGGGCTAATAACAGCCGGAATAAGGCCAAGCTTTACTTCGCTTAAACAAAATTGCGCGTCGTCTTTACTAAGGGCTATGTCGCAACAGGCTATTAAGCCCAGTGCACCACCAAAAGCAGCGCCTTGTACGGCGCAAATTGTAGGATGGGGCGAGCTTGCTAATACCTGCATTAATTTAGCTAATTGCATTGAGTCAGCTAAATTATCGGCGTAGTTGTTATCCGCCATCGACTTCATCCAGGCTAAATCGGCACCGGCTGAAAAATGCTTACCTTCAGTTTTCAAAACCAAAGCGCGAATATCAAGCGTATTTGCATGTTCAATACACTGAATAAGTTCGTGTATTACTTCACTGTTAAATGCGTTTCTTTTTTCTGGGCGACTTAACACAAGTACAGCCACATTAGATTTTGTTATTTGTAGTGTTACTGACATTTTGCGCTCCGGTTACATTCTAAATACGCCAAATTTCGAATCACGTTTTGGTGCGTTGTTCGCAGCCGTTAACGCAAGCCCTAATACACTTCGCGTGTCGGCAGGGTCTATAATGCCGTCATCCCACAAGCGGGCGCTGGCGTAATACGGATGACCTTGCTCTTCGTATTGATCAATAATTGGCTTTTTAAAGTCAGTGATTTCTTGCTCGCTCATGCTTTGGCCTTTGCGTGCTAAACCATCTTGTTTAACTTGCGCCATTACACCCGCTGCTTGCTCGCCGCCCATTACCGAAATACGTGCATTAGGCCACATCCACATCATGGTAGGTTCAAATGCACGGCCACACATTCCGTAGTTACCTGCGCCGTAAGAGCCGCCAATAAGTACTGTAAATTTAGGCACATCAGCACACGAAACCGCCATCACCATTTTAGCGCCGTGCTTTGCAATGCCTTCGGCTTCGTATTTTTTACCCACCATAAAGCCGGTAATATTTTGTAAAAACACTAAAGGAATATTGCGCTGAGCACACAGCTGAATAAAGTGCGCGCCTTTTTGCGCCGACTCACTAAATAAAATACCGTTATTAGCCACTATGCCAACAGGGTTGCCATAAATGCTGGCAAAACCGGTGACGAGCGTCTCACCAAAGTAGCGTTTAAATTCATCAAATGATGAGTCGTCCACTGTGCGCGCTATTACTTCGCGTACATCAAATGGCTTTTTAAGGTCGGTGCCCACAATGCCGTAAAGCTCGTTAATATCATAACGAGGTGGCTTTACATCCTCTAGAAGAGGGGCTGTAGGGCGTGTGTAATTAATACGCTCAATACACTGGCGCGCAATAGAAAGTGCATGAGCATCATTCTCAGCAAAGTGGTCAGCAACACCCGACACTTTACAGTGCACATCGGCGCCGCCAAGTTCTTCGGCTGTTACTTCCTCGCCGGTTGCTGCTTTTACAAGCGGCGGGCCTGCTAAAAATATAGTGCCTTGATCTTTTACAATAATGCTTTCATCGGCCATTGCTGGTACATATGCACCCCCTGCGGTACATAAACCCATTACCACGGCAATTTGTGGAATACCTTTACCCGACATACGGGCTTGATTGTAAAAAATACGACCAAAATGCAGCTTATCCGGAAATACATCGTCTTGCTCTGGCAGGTTAGCACCGCCCGAATCAACCAAGTAAATACACGGTAAGTGGCAACGCTCTGCGATATCTTGTGCACGTAAATGCTTTTTAACAGTAAGCGGAAAGTACGTACCGCCTTTAACCGTGGCATCGTTTGCAATAATCATGCATTCAATGCCTTTAACACGGCCAATACCGGCTACAACACCGGCGCACGGTATTGCTTGTTCGTACACACCAAATGCCGCAAATTGCGAAATTTCTAAAAACGGTGAGCCTTCGTCAATTAACGTACTTATACGGTCGCGTACAAATAACTTACCACGGCCTTCGTGGCGCTCTTTTAATGCGGCGCCTCCGCCTTGGCTAATAGTGGCTACTTTACTGCGTAAATCATCCACCAGCGTCGACATGTTTTTATGGTTTTGCACAAACGTTGGATCGTGAGGATTAACGCTCGATTTTAAAATCGTCATGGTTTAATCCTTAACGGCTTTCAGTGAAAAGTTCGCGGCCAATAAGCATGCGGCGTATTTCTGATGTACCTGCACCAATTTCGTATAATTTGGCGTCACGCAGCAGGCGGCCTGTGGCGTATTCGTTTATGTAGCCATTGCCACCTAAAATTTGAATCGCATCTAGCGCCATTTTGGTTGCAAGCTCTGCGGCGTATAAAATTGCACCGGCGGCATCTTTACGGGTGGTTTCACCACGGTCACAAGAGCGAGCTACCGTGTACACATATGAGCGCGCAGCATTCATTTGTGTATACATGTCGGCTACTTTGCCTTGAATTAACTGAAACTGCCCAATAGGGGTGTCAAACTGTTTACGCTCATGAATGTACGGTACCACTATATCCATACACGCTTGCATTATGCCAAGCGGGCCTGCTGCAAGTACTACGCGTTCGTAATCAAGGCCACTCATAAGTACTTTAACGCCTTCGTTTAAGTTACCTAAAATGTTTTCCTCTGGCACTTCACAGTTTTCAAATACCAGCTCACAGGTGTTTGAGCCACGCATGCCTAGTTTGTCGAGTTTTTGCGCCGTAGAAAAACCCGGGAAGTCGCTCTCTACAATAAACGCGGTAATGCCTTTAGCACCGGCATCTAAATCTGTTTTAGCGTAAATAACTAACGTGTGCGCGTCTGGGCCATTGGTGATCCACATTTTATTGCCGTTTAAAATGTACTTATCGCCTTTTTTCTCAGCTTTAAGTTTCATCGATACAACGTCAGAGCCTGCATTAGGCTCACTCATTGCAAGGGCACCAATGTGCTCACCACTAATAAGCTTAGGTAAGTATTTTTCTTTTTGAGCTTGTGTACCATTACGGTTAATTTGATTAACACACAGGTTTGAATGCGCGCCATAGCTTAGGCCAATAGAGGCACTGGCACGGCTAATTTCTTCCATAGCAATAACATGTTCTAAGTAACCTAACCCTGCGCCACCTAACTCTTCAGATACGGTCATACCCAGTACGCCCATTTCGCCCATTTGTGCCCAAAGTTGATTTGGAAATGCGTTATCTAAGTCAGTTTTTTCAGCAAGCGGGGCAATTTCCTGACTCGCAAAACTGTTTACGTGGTCGCGGATCATATCGGCGGTTTCGCCTAGGCCAAAGTTCATTTCTTTATATAGTGAAATAGTGCTCATGATTCATTCCTGTGTGTCGTCAGTGTGTTGTTATTCTTAAAATAGGCTACTCGTCTATTTTGTTAAGTGTGTCTCTGCAGCGGCGTTCGGCCGTCACTAACTCCATAAGAACAACTTTAATGTCGTCCATTTGTTGAGATAGGTCAGACTTTTTATCAGCTATTAAATCAAGCATGGTAACCAGCTGCTTAGCGCTCGACTTATCAGCGTCGTACAGTTCAAACAAACGGCCGGTTTCGGCAAGCGTAAAGCCCAATCGTTTACCACGTAATATTAGTTTTAAGCGAACTTTGTCGCGTTTTGAATAAATACGGGTTTGACCATTACGATCAGGTGTTATTAGCCCTTGGTCTTCGTAAAAGCGAATAGAGCGGGTAGTAATGTCAAACTCTTTAGCGAGTTCGCTAATGCTAAATGTTTGTTCATTACTTGCTGGCACCTTGGCAGAGCTTGCAAAGTTTGTTTGATTATCTGGTTTCATAGTTGTATTTACCTCATTCGAATAACCCCAATATAAGTGAAGTTTACGTAAAGGTAAAGCTTGGCGTGATTTGAAACTATTTATAAAGGAGTGTCGGTGTGAAATGTTAAGTTATATACTTGTAATTCAATAAGTTAATTTTATTTGTTTGATGCAGCCTAACAGCTGGAAAATAATGCTTACACTTTTAAAACTAAAAATTAAGCTGTTTTTAGTTGACGTTGGCGTAAACGTTAGTATTGTGTGTAGGTATTAAATAATAAATGAATACTAAATTAATAGAGCAAATATACTAACAATTATTTGCATTAAATTACAACGGAGTTAGTTATGACTTTAGAATCAGTGGTAATTGTAGCAGCAAAACGCACCCCAATGGGTGGTTTTATGGGGGCGTTAAGTGATGCGCAGTCTACCGAGCTTGGCGCAACCGCCATTGCCAGTGCACTTGCACAAACTGGTTTAGCTAATGATGCAATAGACGAAGTAATTATGGGGTGTGTATTACCTGCAGGCCTTGGGCAGGCACCCGCACGCCAAGCCATGTTAAAAGCTGGCCTTGCACTTAGCACTGGCGCTACAACAATCAACAAAGTATGTGGCTCTGGTTTAAAAGCGGCCATGCTTGCAAACGATTTAATTAAAGCAGGCTCTATTCAATCTGCTATTGCCGGTGGCATGGAAAGCATGACTAACGCACCGTACTTTATTCCAAAAGCGCGTGGCGGAATGCGTATGGGCCACGGCGAAATAAAAGATCACATGATGAGCGATGGCCTTGAAGACGCTTACGACAACAAAGCAATGGGCTGTTTTGCACAAGACACCGCCGACGAATACGGCATTGGCCGCGAGCAAATGGATACGTTTGCACTGGGCTCATTAAGTAAAGCAAAAGCCGCTATACAAAATGGTAGCTTTGATAACGAAGTTGCGCCGCACACTATGCAAACACGCAAAGGCGATGTAACAGTTTCGATTGATGAGCAACCAGGTAACGCCCGTCCTGAAAAAATTCCAAGCTTACGTGCAGCCTTTAAAAAAGACGGCACTATTACTGCCGCTAATTCATCGTCAATTTCAGACGGTGGCGCAGCGCTCATATTAATGAGCGAATCAAAAGCAAAAGAGCAGGGCTTAACACCGCTTTGTAAAATTGTAGCCCACAGTACGCATTCTCAAAAACCAAGTGAATTTACAGTAGCGCCAGTAGGCGCAATAAGCAGCGTACTTGAAAAAGCAGGTTGGGCTGTAAACGACGTTGACCTTTGGGAAATTAACGAAGCATTTGCCATGGTAACTATGCTGGCTATTAACGAGTTAAAACTTGATGAAAGCAAAGTAAACGTAAATGGCGGTGCATGTGCACTTGGCCACCCAATTGGTGCAAGCGGCGCGCGTATTTTAGTCACGCTTATTCATGCTCTTAAAAACCGAGGCCTTAAAAAAGGTATCGCGTCTTTATGTATTGGTGGCGGTGAAGCGGTTGCGATGGCCGTAGAAGCATATTAACTAGGTATTTAATAGTTATAAGAAAACTGTACGAATAACTATAAAAGCGCTGCACTAATAATACTAACAAAGCGGCGCTACCAATTTTAAAAGAGAACACACAACTCACACACTAGGATTTAATCATGCACCAAGTACCACTACTTATTAATGGCGAATTTATTCAATCAGCATCAAAAGAGCTTATCGATGTTATAAACCCAGCAACTCAAGAAGTACTTGCACAAGTGCCATGTACCACCGAGTCAGAAATGGACGCGGCAATTGCCTCAGCTTCTGAGACGTTTAAAACATGGAAAGACGTACCCATTACCGAACGTGCTCGCATTATGATGAAGTACGCAGCGTTATTAAAAGAACATCACGATGAGCTTGCTACTATTATTTGCCACGAATTGGGTAAAACATTTGAAGATGCAAAAGGCGATGTTTGGCGTGGTATTGAAGTAGTAGAACAAGCCGCTAATGCTCCATCATTAATGATGGGTGAAACAATGGAAAACGTAGCGCGTAAAATCGATACGTATTCTTACATGCAGCCACTTGGCGTATGTGCGGGCGTTACTCCGTTTAACTTCCCTGCGATGATCCCACTTTGGATGTTCCCGCTGGCTATTGTGTGTGGTAACACCTTTATTTTAAAACCGTCTGAGCAAGATCCTCTTACGCCAATGCGCTTAGCCGAGCTATTTATTGAAGCCGGTGCACCAAAAGGCGTATTACAAGTTGTACACGGTACAAAACCACAAGTAGACCGCTTATTAGAAGACAAAGCAGTACGTGCTATTTCGTTTGTTGGCTCGTGTGGCGTAGGTGCTTATATTTATTCTAAAGGCACACAAAACCTTAAACGCGTGCAAGCGTGTGTTGGCGCTAAAAACCACATGGTTATTATGCCTGATGCAAGTAAATCGCACGTTGTGAACAACCTAGTAGGCGCATCGGTTGGTGCAGCTGGTCAGCGTTGTATGGGTATTTCGGTTGCTGTATTTGTAGGCCAAGCGAGCGAATGGGTAGACGAAATTAAAGCAGGCTTTGAAAATGTACGCCCAGGCGTGTGGGATGATGCAAATGCGGCATATGGTCCACAAACATCAAAAGCAGCAAAAGCACGTATTTTATCGCTTATTGCTGGTGGTAAAGAGCAAGGCGCTACCTGTTTAATTGATGGCTCAGACTTTACAGTTGAAGGTTTTGAGCAAGGTAACTGGGTTGGACCAACGTTATTTACTGACGTTACAAAAGAGATGGATTTATACAAAGAAGAAATATTTGGCCCAGTACTGGCGTGTATGTTTGTAGACACGCTTGATGAAGCAATCGCACTTATTAACGACAGCCCTTACGGTAACGGCACCTCGTTATTTACTTCAAGCGGCGCAGTGGCTCGTAAATTCCAACACGAAATTGAAGTAGGGCAAGTAGGTATTAATGTGCCAATTCCGGTGCCGCTTCCGTTCTTTTCGTTCACTGGTTGGAAAGGCTCGTTTTACGGCGATACGCACACGTACGGTAAGCAAGGTATTCGTTTTTACACAGAAACTAAAACGATTACTTCACGTTGGTTTGAAGATGACATTGCGTCGGGTCCAAACATGAGCATTAACTTAAAATAATCGTAATTAAAAAATGAGTAAATAAAAGAATAATTAATAATAAAGATGAGCGCGAAGGCTACTTCACATACAACACACATAAGCCTTCGCCGCTCGTCACGATATCCCCGTAACGGGAAACGCTAACAACACAACTAACATAACTTACACAATTAAAGAGGTCTAACATGGACTTTAACTTATCTGAAGATCAACAAGCCTTTGCGCAAACAGCACGACAATTTGCCGAGTCAGAACTCGCACCTTATGCTGCAAAATGGGACCGCGAACATATTTTCCCTAAAGACACGATTAAAGCAGCAGGCGAGCTTGGTTTTTGTGGTTTATACACGCCAGAGGAAGCGGGCGGCCTTGGTTTATCACGTTTAGATTCGAGCATTATTTTTGAACAGCTTGCTATGGGCTGTACAGCAACCACGGCCATGTTGACCATTCATAATATGGCCACGTGGATGGTAGCAAGTTTTGGTACCGATGCAATTAAAGACAAATACGTAGAGCAATTAGTAATGGGCGAGCTACTTGCCTCTTATTGTTTAACAGAGCCAGGCTCGGGCTCAGACGCCGCATCACTTAAAACAAAAGCTGTGCTTGAGGGCGATGAGTACGTTATTAACGGCTCAAAAATGTTTATATCGGGCGCTGGCGAAACCGAAGTACTAGTGGTAATGGCACGTACAGGCGGCGAAGGCGCAGCGGGTATTTCTGCATTTGTAGTCCCTGCCGACGCAAAAGGCGTTGAGTACGGCAAAGCAGAAGAAAAAATGGGTTGGAACGCACAACCAACACGCTTAATTAGCTTTGAAGATGTACGCATTCCTGCGCATAACTTATTAGGGGCTGAGGGCGAAGGCTTTAAATTTGCAATGCAAGGCCTTGATGGCGGTCGAATTAACATTGCCACATGTTCAATTGGTACAGCGCAAGCGGCGCTTAATACCGCCCGTGAATATTTAAAAGAGCGCACTCAATTTGGTAAACCACTCGCTGCGTTTCAAGCACTACAATTTAAAATTGCCGATATGAACACCGAGCTTGTAGCTGCGCGCCAAATGGTCAGGCTTGCTGCATTTAAACTTGATAATAACGACGTTGAAAAAACCACTTACTGCGCCATGGCTAAACGCTTTGCTACTGATGTTGGTTTTACCGTGTGTAACGACGCGCTGCAAATTCATGGCGGTTACGGTTACATAAAAGAATACCCACTTGAGCGCCATGTACGCGATGTACGCGTTCATCAAATTTTAGAAGGCACTAACGAAATCATGCGTGTAATTATTGCGCGCCGTATTTTAGCTGAGTCAGCAAGCGACGTTTTATAAGGAGCAATGTATGTCAGAATCTAAATCTAATCCGAGTATTGAACTTACAACCGAAGGTCATGTTGCAATTTTAACAATGTCTAACCCGCCAGCAAACACGTGGACAAAAGACACTTTAGTTGATTTAAAAAATACCGTTAACGAGCTAAACAACAATAAAAATATTTATGCCTTAGTACTGACTGGCGAAGGCGAGAAGTTTTTTAGCGCCGGTGCCGACCTAAACGTATTTGCTGGTGGCGATAAAGGCGTAGCCGCCGATATGTCGCGTGTATTTGGTGAAGCATTTGAAGCGCTTACTAATTTTAGAGGCGTGTCGGTTGCAGCTATAAACGGCTATGCAATGGGCGGTGGCTTAGAGGTTGCCCTTGCGTGCGATATACGTATTGCGGAAGAGCAAGCACAAATGGCGCTACCTGAAGCTAAAGTTGGGTTATTACCGTGTGCGGGTGGTACACAAAATTTAGCATGGCTTGTAGGTGAAGGCTGGGCAAAACGCATGATTTTATGCGGCGAGCGCTTAAAAGCCGATAAAGCCCTGCAAATTGGCTTAGTAGAAGAAGTAGTACCACAAGGCGAAAGCTTTGCAGCGGCATTAAAACTTGCCAACCAAGTGGCCGATCAAAGCCCTACTTCAGTAGCTGCGTGTAAAACATTGATTCAAAAAGGGCGCCATCAACCAATGGCAAGTGTATTGCCTCTTGAACGTGAATTATTTGTTGGTTTATTTGATACCGAAGATCAACAAGAAGGCGTAAATGCCTTTTTAGAAAAACGCCGCGCTAACTGGGTAAACGGCTAATGAGTGCTTTAACAGTATTAAATAGCGCCGATGAGCCCGTGATATTCGAAATTGCCACCACAGAAAACGGCAGTTTAATAGGGCTTATTACACTCAATGCGCCAAAAGCGTTAAATGCGCTTAATTTTGAGATGATCAAATTACTTGAGCCGCAATTGCGAGCTTGGCAAGACGATGATGCTATTGCAGTGGTATTGTTAAAAGGCGCTGGCGATAAAGCATTTTGTGCTGGTGGCGATGTTGTCAGCCTTCATCATGCAATGGCGCAAGGTAAACCAACAAGCCTAGTTGAAGAGTTTTTTACTCTTGAGTACAAGCTTGATTACCTTATTCATACCTTTGATAAACCAATTCTTGTTTGGGGTAACGGCATAGTAATGGGCGGCGGTTTAGGGTTAATGGCCGGTGCTAGCCACCGCGTCGTAACTGAAACATCACGCATTGCCATGCCAGAGCAATCCATTGGTTTATACCCAGATGTAGGCGGCAGTTACTTTTTACATAAAATGCCACAAAGCGTCGGACTATTTTTAGGCTTAACGTCGGCCTCTATAAACTGCGAAGACGCACGTTTTGTATCACTTGCCGATCACTTTATCGATAGTAATAAATTTGATGCCATGCTTGCGCAAATTTTAACTGCCAAGTGGGGAAAAACTGCAAGTCTAAATCATGACAGGTTAACCGATTTGCTCACCGATTTAGACAACCAGTCGGCGCGTATGCCCAAAGGCAACGTAAAAGCTAATCTAAAAACGATTCAAAAACTGGGTGAGTTTACAACCTTACAAGAGCAGGTTGATTACATTTTAGGGCTAACTACTGACGATAAATGGCTACAACGCGCTCAAAAATCACTAAAACACGGATGCCCACTAAGTTGTGCACTTGTAAGTGAGCAATTAAAAACAAGCCAAGGCAAAAGCTTATTAGCGTGTTTTAAAATGGAACTGGGTATGTCGGTTCGCGCTGGCGAAGTAGGTGAGTTTCAAGAAGGTGTAAGGGCACTACTAATAGATAAAGACGGTGCGCCAAATTGGCAATACAAAACACTTAGTGATGTACCACAAACAATAATAGATAGCTTTTTTGCTAACCGCTTTGGCGAAAATCACCCGCTCAATGAGCTTGCTGTTAAGTAAAATTGGTATTTAAAAGGAACAACTATGAGTAAATTAAACATAGGTTTTATTGGTTTAGGTAATATGGGCGGCCCAATGGCGGCTAACTTAATTAAAGCTGGGCATACTGTTAGCGTGTTCGATTTAAACCAATCGGTCGTAAATGAGCTTGCAAGCAAAGGCGCAAAAGCAGCAGTTGATGCAAAGCAGTGCGCAACTAATGCTGACGTACTTATTAGTATGTTACCTGCGGGCAAACATGTTAAGTCGCTGTACTTAGGTAATAACGACGACAACGGCCTAATTAACGTGCTGAGCAAAAATACATTAGTAATTGATTGTTCAACAATAGATGCAGAATCAGCACGTATTGTAGGCAGCGCACTTGGTGAACAAGGCATAAGCTTTGTAGATGCACCGGTGTCGGGCGGCGTTGCAGGCGCAACTGCTGGCACACTTACTTTTATTGTTGGCGGCGAAAAAGCAGCGTTTGATAAAGCAAATACAGTGCTGAGTGATATGGGTAAAAACATATTTCATGCAGGCGATATTGGCGCAGGGCAAGTTGCCAAAATATGTAACAACATGCTACTTAGCATTTTAATGGCAGGCACCAGCGAAGCACTGCAAATGGGTATTAATAACGGCCTAGATCCTAAAGTACTTAGCGACATAATGACCGCAAGTTCTGGCCGTAACTGGACGCTCGAACTTTACAATCCTTGCCCAGGTGTAATGGATACCGCACCTGCAAGTAACGATTACAAACCAGGCTTTATGGTTGATTTAATGGCTAAAGATTTAGGCCTTGCTATGGAAGCCGCGCAGCAAAGTAATTCATCAACCCCTATGGGTTCAATGGCTAAAAATTTATACACTATGCTACAGCACCAAGGTGCAGGTAGTGATGATTTTAGTGCCATTTTTAAACTGTTTTCTAAGTAGGAGCAACGCGTGGAAATTAAAAATAACACGGTAGTAATAACCGGTGGCGCACAAGGTTTAGGCTTTGCAATGGCGCAAAAGTTTGCACTTATGGGCGCAAACATTGCTTTAATAGATATGGCACAAGACTTATTAAACAACGCATGCGAGCAACTCACACAGCTTGAAGGTGTCACAGGCAACATTAAAGGGTATGCCGCAAACGTAACCGCTGAAAGCGAAGTAGAAAACGTATTTAATACCATTAACAGTGATTTTGGTCACATTGGTGTGCTTATAAACAACGCCGGTATTTTACGCGACGGCATGTTTATAAAAGCTAAAGACGGCAAAGTCGTTAAAAAAATGTCTCTTGAGCAATTTCAATCTGTGATTGATGTAAACCTGACAGGTGTGTTTTTAGCAGGGCGCGAAGCTGCAAGCCACATGATTGAATCAGGCAAAGGCGGCGTTATAGTCAATATGTCGAGCGTAGCGCGCGCAGGTAACATAGGCCAAACAAACTACGCGGCATCAAAAGCAGGCGTAGTGGCACTTACCACCACATGGGCTAAAGAACTTGGCCGCTTTGGTATACGTGTAGGCGCTATTGCACCAGGTGTAATAAGCACCGCCATGACCGACGCCATGAAGCCCGAAGCCAAACAACGTATGCTTGCAGTAACACCCGTAGGGCGCTTAGGTGAAAGCGACGAAATTGCCCATACCGCACAATACATAATCGAAAACGACTTTTTTACCGGTCGCGTGGTAGAAATAGACGGTGGTATTCGTTTGTAAAGTAAGTAGTTTTACGGTTGAATTTAAAAAGCATGGTTGTTGTGGACTGTGCTTTTTTTTGGGTACCTTGTTCAGGTGTGTTTCATACTTTCACAATCATATTGATTAATAGGTATAGGCTCAGTATACTTTATATCTTATTAGTTGGAGGTTTTATGACTTTAGATACAATCAAAAAAGCAGCATTAGCTATGATAAATAAGAAAGAGGTTTCCTCATATGACTTACCAAAAAGTATTAAGTCTAAGATAGCTTCTCGTACTTACTCTGCTTCAGAAATAAATAAAGCATATAAAAAATCTAATACAATTGGATAGTTAATATGTGGAAGCACAATATTTTTGATGACATGATCGAAGATGAAAATGACTTTGTGGGTAAAGTTGCATATTCACTTTACAAGCAAGAAAAAGTAGCTTGGGTTAAGCATTTTAAAACCCAAAATACTGACTACCCAACAAAAGATGAAATCCA
Organism: Pseudoalteromonas sp. SWN29; assembly: GCF_015864465.1. Classification (NCBI taxonomy): domain Bacteria; kingdom Pseudomonadati; phylum Pseudomonadota; class Gammaproteobacteria; order Alteromonadales; family Pseudoalteromonadaceae; genus Pseudoalteromonas; species Pseudoalteromonas sp. SWN29. The sequence continues at coordinate 2,246 of NZ_JADYXE010000047.1, read as the reverse complement.
AAAATTCTTCCATGTCCCATCGGCGCGCTCGGAATCAATTAAACGTTTTAGGAATGAAGCCGAATTAGTTGTCAATAACTTCATAAACCTTACACTTTCTGAAGATTTGACGTCTTATAAAGAAGCTTTAAAAGATGATGCAGTTTTAAAGCAGATTAAAAAGCCTTTTAGAGCATCCGTTTTGGAAAGTCTCACCGCTGCACTCTTGGCCTCAGTACTTACAGCAACCTTTTCAACTGCGTATTGGTTATATAGTGAAATGCAAGACTCAAAAAAATTAGAGCAGCTAATAAAAGCAGCTCCAATTAGCGACGAAATAAAAAATAAAATTCTTGAAAAATAGTACATAAGTTAAATACTAAAGTGTATTTAGTTAACACCTATAAACGACTTGATTGTATTGGAATGTCGTTCGGTAGTATAACTGTGGATAAAGAGCTAAACAAATTGAACTTGCGGAGTTAGGAGAAAGTGAATGCGCAATGGCAACTGTATTGTCTTGTTCATAATATAGAAAAGCTGAAAAACACGATGCATTAAGAAGGGGAAGCCCTTTTAACCTAAATAAAAGCCACTCAAACACCCGTAATCCCGTCCAAAACGCCAATTAAAACAACACCAAATTCCCACTTTATATTCTGCATAAAATACAGTAATCGATTGAACCAAAATAGGAACTCAGCTATGGTTTGTTTATCAATAAAAACAAATAAAAAACGAGTTAATCTACAGGCTCGTTATATAAAGTTAAATGTTTAGAGTTAAGGAATTTATAATGAGTGACCTACCAAATGTATTTATAGCGTCTTCAGTCGAAGGATTGTCAGTTGCTGAGGCTGTAAATATTAAACTTGAGTATGAGGCTAGAGTAAAGCAATGGGATAACGCATTTGACTTATCATCAGTCACCATTACTTCATTAATAAAGCGAGCTAAAGAAACTGATTTTGGAATTTTTGTGTTCCATAAAGATGATAAAACTACTATTCGTGGCGATACCTATAGCGTTGTTAGGGATAATGTTCTTTTTGAGTTAGGTCTGTTTATTGGGGCTTTAGGTATAGAAAAGTGTTTCGTAATGATACCTAAGTCTTCTGAGAATAATTTTAGGCTACCTACAGATTTAGCTGGTGTAACAACTACCACATACGATGATCAACTAGATGATATGGTTGACGCTGTAGCCACTAGTTGCGCCAAGATCAAGCACGCCATTAAAAAGGTAAATGTTCCTAAAATTGAATTAGAAGAGCAAAAAACAGATTCTGTTCATGACATCCTCCAACGACAGCTTAGTGATACTCAGTCTCAATTATGGAGCTTGCGCCATGATGCAGAATACGCCAAGGAAGAAGCTGGGTTGCTAATGGAGTCGATAAATAGCTATCTGTATTCTATTGCTAAGCCAGCAACAGAATCGGAAATAGTTGCCTGGGAAACTGGTGCTAAAGAAAGCTATTTGAAAGATATAAAAATCGATAGACGTAATGTTTACTTTATCGATAAAGATATCGTTGTTCCCCCGCTAACGGGAGCAAATAGTATTTCTTTAATTATTGAGAAAGGCGTAAAGGTTCACGGTTCAAAAAAGCGAAGTCATAACACAATTTATTATATGGATGGCTTTAGAAAAGATGGAATTATATAACAACACGCCCTGAGGTGGACGACTAGTAAAATTTAGCTATTAACTGCAAATTTTAAAAGTGGTGTGCCTCTGCGTTTTAAGGCCGCTAAATACGTCGATTCATCGTAGGGTGTATTCGTTTTCCAGCACCTAAATACAATCCTTATCCATTTAAATGCCAGTGATCTAATAATGCTGTTATGCGGCTTACCCTTGGCTTTTTGTTGCTCATAATACGCTTTAGCCCAAAACGAATAACGAATAGAAAAGCCTGCCCATCCTAATCATTAGGAAAAAAGCCAACAAAAACAGTATGAAGAGTGCATTATTATAAATAATGAATCACGCAAAAAGCTGAGCTATGTAGACAAAATGAAAGCAAAAATAGACAGCCCAACAAATTAAACAAGACACCCACACTAAATTTTGCACTTTTCGAAGTTAGAGGCTAGCCTTTGTTTAGTGCAAAAAACGAGCAGGGTGTCTTATGGCGATTGCAAGAAAGCGTCAAGTAAGTTTGGTTGATACAAAATACTACCATTACGCCGTGCGCGACTTAAAATTTTGTTATCAAGGTTGAAAAAGGCATGTTCTAACTTTATATAGTAATCGTCAAAAA
>NZ_JADYXE010000046.1:0-34501 GCF_015864465.1 Pseudoalteromonas sp. SWN29 | reverse complement strand
TCGCTTTAGCATTCACTATGATGTGGCTACCAATGTGGGCTGATTAATATATGTACTACAAAGATCAACAGCCCCTAGTTAAAGAACTAGGTATAGAAGAACTTATCGGTCAGCTAATTGCTAAGTTTGAAGACCAGCAGGACAAAATTGATCGATTAGAAGATGAACTAGCTGATGCGGTTTCGGAGAGTGATTTTTTTAAAAGGTTAGACCTTACTTCGATTGTTAGTAATGATAAAAAATTTATAGAAATAGACATTACAGAGGAGTTTATTGAACTTAATTTTACTTTTGTTAGACCTTACACTAGGGCAGTTAAAGTTAGACAGCAAAATGCTAAGCATGAATTAGTATTAGAGCTAAATTCAGGTGTTGAGTTAACACAAGAAATAAAGATTCAAGCAATGTTTAAGCGACCTTTTCAAAGCGAAGTGAAAATGTCGGCTTATGTTTACCAACATTTACTCTGTCTCCGTGATGTATTTTTTAGCTTAGTTAAAAATCATCAGCATGCACTTGAACCACATAATAAGTTAGCACCAGACTTTATAGATGCAGTGTTAAATAACGATATAGTTATTGAAGGCAGGCACACATTTGAACTATGTAGGTATTTAGGTGTGCTATTTGAGGTGGATTCTAGTGAGTTTCTTAGTTGTGTAAACGAAGTGAATAAAAGCCAATATATTCAGGTTGTAGTTGATAATAAGATTGAAGTAAATTTAATTGATTTTAGAAATTCACTCTCAATTTATAGTGCAGATATCGGTCCTGGGGTAATTGGCGAGTTAAGTGTGTTTAATATGGCTCTTTATCAAGCTGTTCAAACTTTAAGCAGGACACAAATTTACGAAAGGACATAACGAATAAATAAACTTATATCTATAGCTCATTTAATGGTAATTATATTTACATAAAAGTAATTTAATTACCATTCTACAAAGTGATTATATATTTAAATCTTTATTAAACAATTAGTTATGTTTTGGCATCAACCTTGTAATAGTAGCTATGTGTTTAACTATTACAAGGCTCAGCCATGACTTCTAAAATTATCCTTAATGCAAACGATTCAATAACCTGTCCTCATTGTGATACTGATTTTGATGTAAAAGATGCGATAGCTAAGCATTTAATTGAGCAACATGAAAACGAGTATGAGCAACTACTTAGCCAGCAATTAACTTCCCTTAAAGCCCAAGCCACAAAAGAGGCTGAAAAATCAGCATCAAAGGTGTTTGAGCAAAAATTAGCACAATTAAATGAACAGTTAGAAGATAGTAAGCAAAGTGCAGAAATACTAAATGCTAAGATTGAATCTGAAAAAGCAAAAGTAGAGCAGCGCGTGAGAGAGGCTGTCAGTTTAGAAAAACAAAGCCTAGAAGAGTCAATTAAAGCTAAAGATGAGCAACTGGATCAATTTAGAAATGAAGAACTTAAACTCAGAAAGGCCAAAACAGAGCTTGAAGATAAACAAAAAAACTTTGAGCTTGAATTAGCACGTAAAATTGAAGAGCAAAAGCAGTTACTTCGTGATGATGCTGCAAATGAGTTCAAATTGATAGAAGCGGAGTACCGTAAAAAAATTGATGATGCTTCCAAAGCTAATAACGACCTTAAGCGCAAGCTAGAGCAAGGGTCACAACAGTTACAAGGTGAAGTTTTAGAGCTTGAGCTAGAGACTACATTGGCTCAGTTATACCCAGTAGATTTTATTGAACCTGTAAAAAAAGGAGCTAAAGGCGCAGATGTTATACAAACGGTTTGCATGCGCTCGGGTACTGTATGCGGAAAAATAGTTTGGGAAACAAAGCGAGCTGAACATTGGTCAAACGCTTGGGTTAGCAAACTTAAAACAGATGTACAAAATGCTGCTGGTGATATTGGAGTGCTAGTAACAACCGTATTTCCTGCAAATACAAATGAACCTATGTTAATGGTTGATGGAGTTTGGTTAGTTAAACCTGCTTTAGCAAAAGGGCTTAGTGAGGCGCTTAGAATAGTGCTGCTAGAGTCACAGCGCCAAAAAACGGTGAGTTCGGGCAAAAGTGAACAAGTAGAAGCCATATATGATTATATTTGCAGCACGCAATTTGTTCATCGTTTAAAAGCGGTTGTAGATCATCAAGAACAAATGAAAATCGAACTTGATAAAGAAAGAAACGCAATGCAAAGGATCTGGAAAAAGCGTGAAGGGCAAATTACAGGTATTACATCGCAAATGATGTCGATTTGTGGTGAGCTGCAGGGCCTCTCGCATGGCGGAATGCCAATGTTGGATGAAATAGCTGCTCTAGAGTAATAAACAAAAACCAGTTAAGAGCATGTTTTGCTCTTAACTGGTCTCTAAAATAAGTGATCTATCTGGTAATCCCCCCGAAAAATAATAGAAGCCAAACGTAGAATTTTCTCTTATTGTAAACACAGGAGAAAATTATAAAAAAAGCACATTTTACAGACAGTCAGATCCTCGCTATTCAACTGCTGACCGGTTACGTAATGTTCATTCATACCGTGACTACAAGCGAAGTGTAGCCTAGGGTAGTTGTATATCTGTGCCTTGTGTGGGCACCGGTGTCGGAACAAGGCACAGAAGCAGTTTATGGAATAGGGGTCATAGAATATTTCATGAAATGACACGGAAAATATTAGGGTTGTGGTCACCTGACTTGAAATTTTTGGTTTGGAATTTGTGATTTGATGTTTGTGAATTTGCAAGGATAGGGGTCTAACTTTGAGAAAGATTAAAGAGCTAAAAAAGTGGTTTGGGCGCTTGGGCACAAGTTTGGGCACAAATCGATAAAAACTGGAATTTTTAGAATGATCTTTTGAGGCTTGGCTCTCGTTATTTTAAAATTTTTAATACAAAATAATAAAAAACTAAGAATTTAATTTTTAGTTGAAAAATTAAACGAGTAGATTGAATAGGATTTTTAACTGTTTGAAATATAGAGTTTAATTGGTACGACCGAGTGGATTCGAACCACCGACCTCTACCATGTCAAGGTAGCGCTCTAACCAGCTGAGCTACGGTCGTACAATTTTTTTAGGACTCTTAAATGTTGGTACGACTGAGTGGATTCGAACTACTGACCCTTGGACCGGGTGATCAAGAGTAGGTAGTGCTTTTTCCTTCAGTGATACTTTCTACTTAAATGTTGGTACGACTGAGTGGATTCGAACCACCGACCCCTACCATGTCAAGGTAGTGCTCTAACCAACTGAGCTACAGTCGTATTACTTTATTTAAGTAGGTGTTAATTGCTTAACAACGGCGGCTAATATATAGCGTGGCGGTTGGTGAATCAAGCAAGTTTGTTGTTTTTAAGTTTATTTGCCGTTTTTTTATTCATATTGGGCTTATTTCACACGTTTTATAAAAACCTTGCCACCAAATTACATGATTTTTAGCAGAGCTTTTTAGTAAGTTCAGTAAGTTACTTGTCGAGCCCGTTTTTACTAAGTTATTAATTTGAGGACTTGAGATACTTTCGTTAAACCAAAGCTCGTTATAAAGCGGTTGTAGTACTTCTAAATAACCAGTTAACTGCGCTTGATAGGGCTGAATTTCTTTTAGGTAAAATTTTTGAAACACGTTACTTATTATTTTTGCGTTTTTATTATTTTTATCCTGAGGGCACAGCGTATTAAAGTTTAATGTTTTTACAAACTGCGTGGCGTTGTTATTTAACACTACCTGCTTGCGGACCGATTGAATGAGTGCTTGGTTAAATTGAAATTTATTAAGCTGTTCGAGTGCACTAAAAACAGAATCGCTATTAATTTTACTAAATTGTTTAGCGTTAATTTGCTGCTTAATAAGTACAAGTTGTTTGAGCGCCTGCAAGGTATCACTAAAGCCTGCGGGTTCGCTACTTAGCTCGTTTGATGTTAATAGCCATGTTTTATTAAGCTCTGGCTCTTTAAATAACATGGCGTTAAAAAAGTGCATTAAGTGTGCTTCTTTGTAGTTTTTGGCAGCGAGTATTTTTGTGTAACTAGGGCTATTTTTATCAAGTGTATTTAAGCAAACCTGCGCACTTTTAATAAAGTTTATTTGATACTTTAATTGCCCCGCAGCACTGGCTGTTTTTCCTAATTGGTTATTATGCTCACTTATAAGCACGTTAAGCTTACATTGGCTAATACCTGCAAGCTCAACAATGCTCAGTGTTAAGTCACTTTGTGCTATTGGGGTAGGCCGCAGTAAGAGGAGTTGCTTGAGTGACACAGGCTTTGTTGTATTTACATTAACGGTGCTACTTAAGCGCTCAACATAAGTTGCGTTTACACTACTGGGTGCTTTACTACAGCCGGTAAGTGCAAAAACGAACATTACCAGCAAAGCAGCTGGTAATGTTTTAAGGCTGAGTTTATTAGTTTTGATTAAGTGTATCAATTTTAAGAAATTCATATTTTAGACGTTTTTTTACCGTTAGCATTAATAAAATAGCAGCGACACTAAGACCTACTATTATCCCAGTCCAGAAGCCGTGTGGCCCCATGGCTGGCACAATTATGTCTGTTCTTGCCAATACGTAACCTAAACAAAAGCCGATTAACCAATACGATATAAACGTGATATACGATATAGGCGTGGTGTATTTTAACCCTCGAAGTATGCCATTTGCTGCAACTTGTAGTGCATCCGGTAACTGATAAATACACGCTAAAATCATAATTGATGAAGCCAATGCCATTACGGCAGGGCTGTCGGTATAAAGCTGGCTAATTAAATCACGGCCGAGGAATGTTATGAGTGCTAAAAATAATGCAATAGCAATTGCTAAAATATAGCTAGTAGATACCGCAACTTTAAGTTCGGTCATTTTATTTTGGCCAAATAAATTGCCTATACGAATACTTATAGCGATAGATAAGCTCAGCGGCATCATAAATAACAAAGTAGTAACGCTTGCTGCTATTTGATGACCAGAGACTGCAACTGCACCTAAGTGCGCTATAAACAGAGGTATACATGCAAATAAAGTAACTTCAAAAAAAGTGGCTAGTGAGATTGGTATCCCTAATTTTGTAATTATACCAATAGTGGTTAGGTTAGGTTTTTTAAATGATGAAAGCAGGCCTTTGGCATCTACCTTTTTACTTGTGTGGCAATAGGTAACTTGCGCTATTGCCATAACGGTTAAAACAATGGCTGTTGCTATACCACACCCTGCGCCGCCATAAGCGGGTAAGCCAAATAAGCCATTTATAAAAATATAATTTACCGGAATATTTACGGCTAAACCCAGCAGGCTTATATAAAACGCGGGCTTGGTCATACCCATGCCTTCGGTAACGTTTCTGTATACCGTAAAAGTTAAAAAACCAAAAATGCCCCATTTAACAAAGTGAATGTAATCATACGCAAGATTTGCAATCGCTGGGCTGGTGTCTAGTTTAAAAATAATGGTGTCGGCTAAATAGGTAATAGAAAAGCCTACGCAGCATAAAATAGCCGTTAAATAGAGAGCTTGTTGAAAATAATGACTAATACCTTTGCGATCATCGCCACCTGAAAACTGCGCAATAATACCAGTAAGCGCTAATAAAATACCTTGAAGGCCAAGTAAAAGAGGATTCCATATCCCCGTAGCAATAGAAAGTGCAGCTAAATCAGTAGGGCTGACTTGTCCGGCCATGATGGTGTCGACGACCGACATTAAAATAAGAGTTACTTGCGCTAAAAAAACAGGTAAAGCGAGGGAAAGTAAACGCTTGGCTTCCCAATTACAAAAGGTCATAAAAACAGCTAGTTGATAAAATAGGGCGTAATTGTAATCTATTGGGGTTTAAATAAAAATCACAGGAGTGAATGATTTTATGAGTTGATACGTTAAACTAGCACTTTGTAATAATTTAAAGTGATTTTATGTTTACAGGAATAGTGCAAACGCAAGCAACGGTAGTCTCTAAGACTCAAACAGACGGTGTTTTACGCTTAGTTGTATCGGTAAGCGATGAGTACGTTAAGCATTTAGATTTAGGCGCAAGTATTGCTATTAATGGCTGTTGTTTAACCGTTGTGCAAGTTGAGCTAAGTAATCACGATGTGGTGGCGCAAGTGCATTTTGATGTGATTGACGAAACCCTAAAGTTAACTAATTTAGGCCTACTTGAGCTAGGCAGTTTAGTTAATTATGAGCGCTCTGTTACGTTTGGTACTGAGTTGGGTGGGCATATAGTGTCTGGGCATATTCATTGTACGTCACAAATTTCTCAAATAGTGAAGCTTGAGAATAACTGCAAAATACAACTCAGTTTGCCAAAAGAGTGGCAAAAGTATGTGCTATATAAAGGCTTTGTTGCGGTAAATGGCGCAAGCTTAACCGTAGGCGAAGTTGACGAACAAGGCTTTTGGTTACATCTAATTCCAGAAACGCTCGCCATTACAAACATTGATGCAGCGCAAGTGGGTGACAAGTTTAATATTGAAGTTGATCAGCAAACTTACACTATTGTAAATACGGTAGAAAACTACTTACGCCATCAGGCTTAAGTTAAAATATTTGTTCGTCGTCACTGTCTACGTGTAGCTCTAATTTATTGTTAGCATGATCTATATGCATATTTAAATGAATTGGGTTACAACAGGCAGTGCATTCCTCAACGTAGTCTTGATCGCCCATGCTTGCGTCTAAGTCTAAATGTATGTGGTGGCCGCAGTGTGGGCACGTTATTCGTTGTGATAAAAAATCTTTCATAATCACTCCAGTTATAAATAATTAAGTTAGATTTAACTTAATCGCTTACAGATGAACGCCTACTTACTCATTAAATATAGTGCTGAAATGCAGCTTATGACACTTATTTTATACCTTCAAATACCAGCTTTTCTATATGTTGTTTAGCTTCAGTAAGATAGTGACCGGCAAAGATGTTAGCGTGATTTAAAATAGGGTATAGCTGGTATATTAACTTACGTTTTTCGTAATTTTGAGAAAGCGGGTAGTGCGCGTTATAGGCGCTATAAAAGTCTTTTGGCAGTGGCGCAAATAGTTCGCTCATTGCAATATCAACTTCCCGATCACCATAATAACAAGCCGGGTTAAATACCGTTGGCTCTGCTTTTAAAAAGCCCATATTTCCTCGCCAAAAATCGCCATGTAATAATGAAGGTTCTACTTGGTGACTATGCAGCTGTTCTTTAACGGCATTAATTAAGCGCTCGGGTTCAATAAAGTTAATGCCTTTTTCAGCGAGTAACTGTAATTGCCACCCTATACGCTCTTCGGCGTAAAATACATCCCATTTTTTATGCCAGCGATTAGGTTGTATGGTAGTGGCTATATAGTTGTCTACATCAAAACCAAACATGGCTTGGTCGTGTTTTTGATGCATTTTAGCGAGGCTGCTTCCCATAGTTGCCCACGTGTTGTGGGGTTGTTTATCTAAAACAAGCCACTGTAAAACAATAAACGAAAACTCTATATTTGCACCGGTTGTAATACATTCAGGGACTTTAAAATTACTATTTTGCGCTAAAAGCTTTAAGCCAATAAATTCACTTTCTAAACGCTCGAGTTCGCTTTTTAATGCTATTTTAACGAAGAAGTTATGCGTACCATTGGTAATATGAAATAGTTTGTCGGTATTTGTACTTTGTAATTGGCGTTTATAGGTGTGTTTAAAGTCAAAACTAATGGCTTGGCTGATGTGCTCATTTACTGTTTTCCACATAACAATTGCTCGCCTTTTAAACAGATACTTAAACTATGGCAAAAAGGTATTAATTTAACAATCTAAACGTTGTAAAATTAATGACTATATTGCATAAAAATTACACTTACTGTAATGGAGTAAAAATGAACAAAAGTTTAATAACCAATTTGCTAGCGGGTTTATGTGTTGTTGTAGGTTTTATGTTTAACCAAGCAATTGTGTTATCTGTTGGTTTATTTGCGCTTTCAGGTGCGGTAACTAATTTATTAGCGATTCATATGTTGTTCGAAAAAGTCCCGTTTTTATATGGCTCGGGTGTTATTGCGCTTAAGTTTGAAAGCTTTAAAGTAGCTATACGAAACCTAATATTAACGGAGTTTTTTTCAGAGCAAAAAATTAATAATTTACTCAATAAAGTGCAGCCCAATATCGACTTTGAGCCAATAATTAGCAATGTTGATTTAAACCCTGCATTCGACAATTTACTTGTCGTTATTGAAGAATCTCAGTTTGGTAGCATGTTAGGTATGTTTGGCGGCACTGCAGCAATAGAGCCAATGCGTGAAAAGTTTATTGAAAAAATGCAATTGTCGCTTAGTGAAATTTCCCAAACTGACGATTTTAAAGCATTAGTAAGCCAAACACTCTCACAAGGTAATAGCGCAGAGAGTCTACATAAAACGGTGCTTAAATTAGTTGATGAGCGCCTTGATGAGCTTACTCCTAAAATGGTTAAAGAGATTATTCAAACCATGATCCGCGAGCACTTAGGCTGGCTTGTTGTGTGGGGTGGTGTGTTTGGTGGTTTATTTGGTTTAATTGCAGCGCTTATTTAAGCGCTGTTTTGTGTTAAGTGATATCTGTAAAATAATTAAATTAAATGCTTTTTTGCGGCTGACTTATTTTTTCAGGCTGTTATTATCGCCCCCATAATTTAGTCGTGTTTTTTAGGAGCACCAGTGAGCAAAACGTTAGCCAGTTATTATCAGCAAGCATACGCTTGCGATCAGCAGCATTTTAACCAGTGTTTTTATTGTGGCTGTGAAGCGACAGAGCGCGACCATTGTCCGCCGCTGCATATGCTACAAAGCATTGTTGATTTAGGTGAAGAGGCTGACTTTATATCTATTGCGGCTTGTTATGAGTGCCACGCACTTTTACATAACGAAAGGCTGATGACGATAGATGAGCGTTTCACTAAAATGAAAAAAAAGCTTGCCACTAAATACGCAAAACCTCTGCGTGTTTATAACATGTGGGAAGAAAACGAACTTGGCGATATGAGCGATGAGTTTGCGCATAGCATTCAAGCGGGTATGAAATTAGGAAAAGAAGCCGCTGAGCGTTTAGCGTTTACTGGTTTTAGCTATGCCACAGAAGATGCCAAAGTAGCAGTACGTGAAAAAACAAAAGAGTTTGATGTAGAAGGCATGATATTTACCGACTTTAAAGAGGCGCTAAATTACTGCATTAATGATTTAAACGTACAAAAAAGTGACTTTTATAAAATTTTGGTTGAAGACTACCAAGGGGATTTTAATAAAGCGCTAAGCCAGTATCGTCACCGTCATGACAAAGTTACTGCGGCTAAAGACGGTAATACAATTATTAAAGATTTTTCTAAGTTACATAAGCAAAACTCTGATTTTGTAACGCGTACGGTTAAGCACTTTATTAGTAAAGATCCATCGCTTACAACCGAAGGTGCGCTGGAAAAGTTGTATAACAATTATATAAAGAAATAATTACAGAAATTCATCTTAATTAACTGCGTTTTCACCTGTTTTTTTGGCTTTATTCCTTAGCTTTCGCTAAAGTAGCAAAAAAACAGGAGATCCAAACAACATGCAAAAATTTGCACCTTCTTTATTAGCAGTTGGCTTAGCTGCTGCACTTGTAGGTTGCCAAGAAAACGGCCCGCAAGACGATAAAATAACAATCAACAAAAATCCTTATCCAAGCACTTATCAACCCGTTTCTACATCAAGCACACTTATTACAAATGCAACAGTACTTACAGGTACTGGTGAGCGTTTAGATGAGGCTGACGTATTACTTGTTGATGGTAAAGTACAACAAGTTGGTAAAGACTTAACTGCTACTGCTGATATTACAATTGATGCACAAGGCAAATGGGTAACACCGGGTATTATTGACGTGCATTCGCATTTAGGTGCATACCCAAGCCCGTCGGTTGAGTCGCATCAAGATGGTAACGAAATGACCAGCCCTAACACTGCAGAAGTGTGGGTTGAGCATTCTGTTTGGCCACAAGATCCTGGCTTTAATCGTGCACGCGAAGGCGGCATTACTTCTCTACAAATTTTACCAGGCTCAGCTAACTTATTTGGTGGACGCGGCGTTACGCTTAAAAACGTCCCTGCACACACTATGCAAGGCATGAAATTTCCAGAGGCGCCGTATGGTTTAAAAATGGCGTGTGGTGAAAACCCTAAGCGTGTTTATGGTCGCCAAGGTGTATTACCTTCAACTCGTATGGGTAATATGGCTGGTTATCGTATGGCATGGGCTGAAGCCGCTGAATACAAACGTGCATGGGATAAGTACAATGCCGATTATGAAGCAGGTTTAAACCCAGAAGCACCAGTACGTGATATTAAACACGATACGCTTCGTGGTGTGCTTGAAGGCGAAGTACGTATTCATAATCATTGTTATAAAGCCGAAGAAATGGCAATGATGATTGACCTGTCAAAAGAATTTAATTACGACGCGGGTACGTTTCATCACGGTGTAGAAGCATATAAAATTGCTGACCTACTTGCTGAGAATGGTTCGTGTGCTGCACTTTGGCCAGACTGGTGGGGCTTTAAAATGGAAGCCTACGACATGGTTCAAGAAAACGTGGCTATTGTTGATGCAGTTAAAAATTCATGTGCGGTTGTTCACTCAGATTCAGATACAACAATTCAGCGCTTAAACCAAGAAGCGGGCAAGGTTATGTACCGCGCTAACGAAAATGGTTTTGATATTTCTGAGCAGCACGCTATTAAATGGATCACGGCTAACGCGGCTAAATCACTTGGTATTGATGACAAAACAGGTTCGCTAGAAGCGGGTAAGCAGGGCGATGTGGTTATTTGGAATCAAAGCCCATTTAGTGTTTATGCTAAAGCTGAGCAAGTATTTGTTGATGGTGCAAAAGTTTACGATAGAAATGACAGCGCGTATCAAGCAACAAGTGATTTTATGTTAGGTCAACAATAAGGAGCACCCAGAATGAAAGATTTATCACGTTCGTTTTCGCTTTCTCTGGTTGCTGCAGGATTATTAGCATCTGGTGCTGTAAGTGCACAATCGCTAGCAATTATTAATGCAACATTGCATACGTCATCAGATCAAGGCGTATTAGAAGCGGCAAGCATTGTAATGACAGATGGTAAAATCACAGCGATTAACCCAACTGAAATTAAAGCAGATGAAATTATTGATGCAAAAGGCCAAATTGTAACCCCTGGCTTTATTGCAAGTATTAATCAACTTGGTTTAGTTGAAGTAAGTGCAGTTGCGGGCTCTCGCGATGCAGGCGAGGAAAAAGCCGGTATTGATTTTGATGTAAGCCTTGCTTACAACGCACATTCGAGCTTAATTCCTTACGCTCGCAAAGGCGGCGTAACACGCGATGTAATTACTCCTCATGGTGGCGATAGTATTTTTTCGGGCCTTGCTAGTATTGTTGATTTAAGTGGTAGTTTTGACAGCAACATGCAAAAACAAGCGGCTTTAATTGTTTACTTAGGTGAGCGTAGTAAAGGTTCTCGTGCTTTTACTTTGCAAACACTGATTAATAAGCTTGATGAGCACAAAACTAAAGCCGGTAAAAAAGCTAAAAAAGATGACGACAAGCCAAGTACTGAAGACAAAGTAATGGCAAAAGTACTTAGTGGCGAAATGCCATTAGTGGTTGGCGTATCGCGTGCGGCAGATATTATTGAGCTTATTAAAGTAAAAGAGCAATTTTGTATTAACTTAGTACTTAACGGTGCGCAAGACGCTGTTGTAGTTAAAGAGCGCGTTGCTAAAGCAAATATCCCAGTAATTATTAGTGCAATGGATAGCTTACCAGCAAGTTTTGATTCGCTTCATGCGAGTTTAGATAATGCAGGCGTGCTTGAAAAAGCAGGCGTAAAAGTATTATTAACGGTAGGCGGCGATGCAAGCCACAATATTTACCAGCTGCGTTTTGACGCTGGTAATGCTGTGTCGTACGGCATGAGCCAAGAAGGCGCGTTAAAAGCGGTTACATCAAACGTTGCTGATGTATTTGGTATTAATGCAGGTAGCCTTGAAGTAGGTAAAGCAGCTGACGTAGTTATGTGGAGTAATGACCCGTTTGAACTAAGCAGCCACGTGAATAAAATGTTTATTAATGGCGTTGAGGTTTCTACACAATCTCGCCAAGATAAACTGCGTGACCGTTATATGACTGATTCAAAAATGCCACGTGCATATACCAAGTAATTAATATACTAAATAATTAAATTAAGTTTAATTATTTTAAAGGCCGCTATTTTATAAATAGCGGCCTTTTTTATAAAATTTAGACACAAAAAAGCCGCTTACTTTTACAAGTAAGCGGCTTTTTAATTCAAACTAATATTTATACTAATTTAGCAAGAATATCGTTAAATGTAGTGCTTGGACGCATTGCTTTAAACGCTGCATCGTCATTAGGTAGGAAGTATCCACCTAAATCAACTGCAGGGCCTTGCGCATCGTTAAGCTCACTTACGATTTTATCTTTATTAGACTCAAGGTCGCTAGCGATTTGAGTAAACTGTGCTTTAAGTTCACGGTCGTCATTTTGCTTAGCAAGTTCTTGTGCCCAGAATAAAGATAGGAAGAAATGAGAACCACGGTTATCAATTTCTTTCACTTTACGTGAAGGAGACTTGTTTTCTGCTAAGAAAGTGCCTGTCGCTTTATCTAGTGTATCAGCAAGTACTTGTGCCTTGTTGTTACCCGTCGTTACGCTAAGGTGTTCAAGAGAAGCAGCAAGTGCTAAAAATTCGCCTAAAGAATCCCAACGTAAGTGGTTTTCTTTTTCGAATTGTTGAACATGCTTAGGTGCAGAACCACCCGCGCCAGTTTCAAATAAGCCACCACCGTTCATAAGTGGAACAATTGAAAGCATTTTAGCACTCGTACCCAACTCTAAAATTGGGAATAAATCTGTTAGGTAATCACGTAAAACATTACCTGTTACAGAAATAGTGTCTTTACCTTCTTTAATACGCGCTAATGAGAACAATGTTGCTTCAAGCGGTGCTAAAATTTGAATGTCTAGGCCAGCTGTATCGTGATCTGGTAGGTATTTATTTACTTTTTTGATTAGCTCAGCATCATGTGCACGGTTTTCGTCTAACCAGAAAATAGCTGGAACGCCCGTTGCGCGTGCACGGCTTACTGCAAGTTTAACCCAATCTTGGATTGGTGCATCTTTAGCTTGGCACATGCGCCAAATATCGCCTTGCTCAACACTGTGCTCAAGTAATGTAGTACCGTTTGCATCAACAACACGGATAGAACCATCTGCTTTAGCTTCAAACGTTTTATCGTGTGAACCATATTCTTCAGCTTTTTGAGCCATAAGGCCAACGTTTGGAACGCTACCCATAGTAGTTGGATCAAACGCGCCATTTTCTTTACAAAAATCAATAGTTGCTTGGTAAATACCTGAGTAACAACGATCTGGAATTACAAAGCTTGTGTCTTGTAATTTACCATCGTTATTCCACATTTGACCGCTTGAACGGATTGCAGCAGGCATAGACGCATCGATAATCACGTCACTTGGTACGTGCAGGTTTGTAATACCTTTATCAGAGTCAACCATAGCAATAGCAGGGCGGTTAGCGTAAACAGCTTGAATGTCTGCTTCAATTTCTTCGCGTTTAGCGTCGTCTAATGTTTGAATTTTAGAATATACATCGCCTAAACCATTATTTACATCAACACCTAGCTCTTCAAAAAGCTCACCGTGTTTAGCAAAAACATCTTTGTAGAATACTTTTACAGCGTGACCAAAGATGATTGGATCAGATACTTTCATCATTGTCGCTTTCATGTGAAGCGAGAATAAAACACCTTTTTCTTTGGCAGCATCAATTTCTGCAGCTAAGAAAGCTTGAAGCTTAGAAGCGCTGATGCTTGATGCATCAATAACTTCGCCAGCTAAAAGCGGCGTGCTTTGTTTAAGTACTGTAACGTCGCCGTTAGTTGCAACATGTTCAATACGTACATCAGTGGCTGCATCAACAGTGACTGACTTTTCTGAACCAAAGAAGTCGCCTTCGCTCATGCTTGCAACGTAAGACTCTGAATCTTTGCTCCACGCACCCATTGAATGTGGGTTGTTACGTGCATATTCTTTTACAGAACCTGGTGCGCGACGATCTGAGTTACCTTCACGTAGTACTGGGTTTACTGCACTGCCTTTAATTTTGTCGTAAGCAGCTTGAATTGCTTTTTCTTCATCATTTTTAGGTTCAACAGGGTAATCTGGAAGTGCATAACCTTGTGCTTGAAGCTCTTTAATTACAGCGCGAAGCTGTGGTACAGATGCACTGATGTTTGGTAATTTGATGATGTTTGCTTCTGGTGTTTTAGCAAGCTCGCCAAGTTCAGCTAGTGCATCACCAATGCGTTGTTCTGGTGTTAAATAATCAGGGAAGCTAGCAATTACACGACCTGCTAATGAGATATCGCGAGTTTCAACTTCAACACCGGCCGCATTTGTATATGCTTGGATGATCGGTAGCAACGAATAAGTTGCTAGTGCCGGAGCTTCGTCCGTTTTTGTATAGATAATTTTTGATGTCATCATCATTCCTAGATAGTCGACCGATAAGGTCTTATTCAACAATGCAAAGAAAATCATTACTGATGAGTTAGTGCATATTATTAAACGAGTTAATGAACACGTACGCTCGTAATGAATAGTTTGTTAGGTGTTGGTACTCAGCGTTGCTCTTTTATAAAAGCAGAATAGTCACACCTGACGAACTGGAATTGTATTTATAGCTAAAAAATTAACAAAAATAAATCAGCCTTTAGCCTAGTACATATATAAGAGGCGACAAGTTGGATTAGTTGCTGCGTTAATACGCAATTTTTAGCACCAAGAGTGTAACAAGCTTAAATAAAAAGGGCTAGAGTTTGAGCGTGCCCAATAAGCAGTTAAACAATCAACTCTTAGAACATTGGGGTATATAAAATAAATTCAAGGAAAAGGGTTGAATTTGAATGAAAAGAGGCAATAAATAGAGGAGAAGAGATAAGTTAGTATGCTTAAGGAATTAAGCGAGGATCTTAAAAGGTCACTCGCTTTAGTCGAACAAAACAATAGTCACTCAATAATGTCACCATCTGGGGCAATATTTTTAGCGTGTAGACCTTTAGGTCCTTGTTCTAATTCGAATGTTACATCTTGACCAGCTTTAAGCGTTTTATAACCGTCCATTACAATTGTTGAGTAATGAGCGAAAATATCATTCTCGCAGCCGTCTTCTACGATGAAACCAAAACCTTTAGCGTTGTTGAACCATTTAACTTTACCGCAAGCCATACTTCTACATCCTTCAATAAGTTGACTAATTTAGTTATTCTAAATTGTATTATTTGCTAGACTGACTAAGGTTTAATCAATCTACGTTTGACTGTAGTTTATTTAGCCAACCAGTCAAGTGTTTTGAGTTATTTTTTTAACATTTTATTTATTTTTTATTCAAGTTTGCTTGAGTTACAAAGACAAGACTATATTTAATTATGAGTGGTATGAAAGATTCAGGTGTTATCGACACAGTTCGCGATAGTGAAAAGCAAAAGCTACAGCCGCCGCGAAAATATAAAGTTGTTTTAAATAACGACGACTACACGCCGATGGACTTTGTAATAGAAGTTTTAACGACGTTTTTTAATATGGATAGCGATAGAGCAACCGACGTGATGCTTCAGGTTCATGAAAAAGGTAAGGGTATATGCGGTGTTTACAGCGCCGACGTAGCCCATACCAAAGCTGAACAAGTTAACCGCTACGCGCGTGATAACGAGCATCCACTGCTTTGTAGTTGTGAGCAGGAATAAATACCAATTAGGGTGATCAAACATCCGATTGTTGTGGTATAAATTATTATCTCAGTAAGGGGTTGCCAATGCTAAACAAAGACTTAGAACTCACATTAAATGCCGCGTTTCGTGAAGCGCGCACTCGCCGTCATGAGTTTATGACCGTAGAGCACCTTTTACTTGCGCTGTTAGATAATCCTTCTGCAGGAGAAGTCCTAAACGCGTGTGGTGTTAATATTTCTGGTTTAAAAACCGAATTATTAGAATTTATTGACGAAACAACACCCGTCATTCCAGATTTAGAAGAAGAACGTGAAACCCAGCCAACACTTGGTTTTCAACGTGTACTACAACGTGCGGTGTTCCATGTGCAATCGTCAGGAAAAAATGAAGTTACAGGCGTAAACGTGCTAGTTGCTATTTTTTCTGAGCAAGAAAGCCAAGCTGTTTACTTACTTAAAAAGCACGATGTATCGCGCTTAGATATTGTTAACTTTATTTCGCACGGTATTTCTAAAGCTGATGATGAATTAGGCAACGACAGCGACGATATTCATGATGAAGTGCAAGAAGTTCAAAACGAAGAAGCAAGCAAGCTAGACAGCTTTACAACAAACTTAAACGTTCAAGCACGTGAAGGTAACATTGACCCATTGATCGGGCGCGACAGCGAAGTAGAGCGCACGGTACAAGTATTGTGTCGTCGTAAAAAGAATAACCCATTACTTGTTGGTGAAGCGGGCGTTGGTAAAACAGCCATTGCTGAAGGCTTAGCGTATCGCATTGTCAATAAGCAAGTACCAGAAGTAATTGCAGATGCTGTTGTGTACTCGCTAGATATGGGTGCATTGCTTGCGGGTACTAAATACCGTGGCGACTTTGAAAAGCGTTTTAAAAGCTTACTAAAAGAGCTACAAGCCGAGCCCGGATCTATTTTATTTATTGATGAAATACATACTATTATTGGTGCCGGCGCGGCGTCTGGTGGTGTTATGGATGCATCAAACTTGCTTAAACCACTACTTTCCAGTGGTAAGCTACGTTGTATGGGTTCAACAACTTACAACGAGTATAAAAATATTTTTGAGAAAGACCGTGCATTAGTACGTCGTTTTCAAAAAATTGATGTACTTGAGCCAAGTGTTGCCGATACCACTAAAATATTAAATGGTTTAAAAGAGCGTTACGAAGAGCACCATGGTATTCGTTACACTCAAAAAGCATTAAAAGCAGCCGCTGAGCTTAGTGCTAAATATATTAATGAGCGCCACTTGCCAGATAAAGCAATTGATGTAATTGATGAAGCGGGTGCAAGTCAGCGCCTGCAGCCTAGTTCTAAACGTAAAAAAACCATTGGTGTGGCAGATATAGAACTAATTATATCTAAAATGGCACGTATTCCTGCGCAAAGTGTATCGTCAACAGATAAAGAAACACTTAAAAACCTAGACCGTAATCTTAAAATGCTTGTTTTTGGGCAAGATCAATCTATTGATGCGCTTACATCAGCTATTCGCCTGTCTCGCTCTGGTTTATCGAGCGAAGAAAAACCAGTGGGGTCGTTCTTGTTTGCAGGCCCAACTGGTGTGGGTAAAACAGAAGTAACTAAACAACTAGCTAAGTGTATGGGTGTTGAGTTTATTCGTTTTGATATGTCGGAATATGTAGAACGCCACGCAATAAGCCGATTAATTGGTGCACCACCAGGGTATGTTGGTTTTGAGCAAGGTGGTTTATTAACAGAAGCAGTTATTAAAAACCCCCATGCAGTTGTACTTTTAGATGAGATTGAAAAAGCGCATCCAGACATTTATAACATTTTGCTACAGGTTATGGATCACGGTACGTTAACCGATAATAACGGTCGTAAAGCCGATTTCAGAAATGTAGTGGTTGTAATGACGACCAATGCGGGCGTGCAAGAAACAACACGTAAGTCGATTGGCTTTACCGAGCAAGATCATACGCACGATGCTATGGGCGAAATTAACAAAGTGTTCTCGCCTGAATTTAGAAACCGTTTAGATAACATAATTTGGTTCAATCATCTTGAGCGCGACGTTATTTTAATGGTGGTTGATAAATTTATTGTGGAACTGCAATCGCAGCTTGATAAAAAATCGGTTAACCTTGAGCTTACGTCTAAAGCACGTGAGTGGTTGGCAGATAAAGGCTACGATAAAGCGATGGGTGCACGTCCAATGGCGCGTGTTATTCAAGAAGAGCTTAAAAAGCAGCTTGCTAACGAAATACTCTTTGGTGAACTTGTTGATGGCGGTACTGTTAAAGTATCAGTTAAAGACAAGAAGATTCACTTTGATTACGAGAGCAGTCTAACGCCTGCGTAAAGCTTGTAGTTAAAAAGTTTAGTTAAATAAAATGGCCCGCTAAATAATAGCGGGCCATTTTTTTGCCCTTTTTATAGGCAACAAAAAACCCAGCAAAAACTGGGCTTTTTGTTTATTAAATGTAATTGCTAGTCAATGTCTATCAATTACATTTAATAAACGCTTAAAGCTAGTGAAATACTAGCCAAAAACTAAATCTCGTTTACGCACTTACTTAGCGAGCACGGAATACGATACGACCCTTTGATAAATCGTAAGGAGTCATTTCTACCGTTACTTTATCGCCGGTTAAAATACGGATATAGTTTTTGCGCATTTTGCCTGAAATATGAGCCACAACTACGTGACCATTTTCTAGCTCAACTCGGAACATTGTATTTGGTAAAGTATCAAGGACAGTCCCTTGCATTTCGATTACGTCTTCTTTCGCCATGTTTAGCGTAACACCTCTTTAATAGTTAAACGCTGCAGATTTTGCCCAAAATACACCAATAAGTAAAGGCGCAGGGGCTATATTTGCAAATTAAATAGCCACCCACTCATCATTGAGCTGTTTTTGGGCAGGTAAAAACTGAGTTTTGTACTTCATTTTGTCGCATTCGTCTATTTGATAGCCTAAGTACACATATTGTTTATTTTGCTCTTTAGCAAACTTAAGTTGCTCTAATATCATTACCGAGCCTAAGCTATAGTGTTCAAAGTCGGGGTCAAAAAAAGTATAGATTGCTGAAATAGCGCTGTTCATACAATCAGTTACAGCAACGGCGACTAAAGTATCTTCGTGCCATAGTTCAATAAATGTGATCTTAAGCCAACTGCAAAGTAAAAAACTTTGAAACTGTTCTTTTTCAGGAGGATACATACTTCCGTCTTGATGACGCATAGATATGTACTTGCTATAAAGTGGATAGTACTCAGGTCGCTCTTGCGTTGAATATTTTATCTCAAACTGTGTTTTTGCTTTGTTTAGTTTACGTTTTTGCGATTTTGAGGGCATAAACTCTTGTGCTAATACACGTACAGAACTACATGCGCTGCATATTGGGCAGTGCGGACGGTATATTTGGTTACCACTGCGACGAAATCCCAAGCCTAATAAAGACTCAAATTTGTCGGTGCTGTAGCAACTGGGATCAAGAATAACTAAAAGTTGCTCCCGTCTGCTGGGTAAATAACTACAGTCAAACTCTTGGGTTAAGCCAACACGAGCCGGAAGTTGCTCATTCATAGATTGCGTCAAGTTCTTGTGGCTCCCACATAATAGGGTTAACAGTATAGTTATGTGCAGCTTTTAGTTTAGTCAAAAATGTGGAACGGGGGATTACTTGTGCACCCAGAGTCATTAAATAAGGATTTTCTAGCTGGCAATCAATAAAGTGTGCATCATGGCGTTTAAGCCAATTTACCAGTGCCCACATAGCAAGCTTAGAGCAATTGGTTTGATGATGAAACATAGACTCACCACAAAATACACCATTTTGCATAATGCCGTATAAGCCACCTGCAAGCTCTCCGTTACTCCACACCTCTAAACTATGTGCAATGCCAGCATTGTGTGCATTAACGTAAGCGTCGAGCATGTCAGAGGTGATCCAGGTGCCATCGGTATCAAGGCGTTGATCGCGACAGGCTTCTATCACTTCCTCAAAGGCATTATTAATGGTTACTCTAACAGGGTGTTTTTTTAAATGCTTACGCAGGCTCTTACTTATATGAAAATCATTAAGCTCAAAAATGCCTCGCTCACTTGGCGACCACCACATAATAGGCTCATCTTCACTAAACCAAGGGAATATTCCGCTTTTGTAGGCATTACTAAGGCGAGGCACACTTAAATCGCCACCAATTGCTAACAAGCCATCAGGGGATTCTAATGCGTATTCCGGATTGGGGAATGCTATATCGGTTTCGCTTAATTGGTATAGCTGATTTCTCATACAGTACTTATTTTATAATTGATCGTAAAAGTGTAACTATATTTTAGGCATAAAAAAAGGGCTGAATAATCAGCCCTATAATAATTTATTTAATTGCTTATAAATTATCTAAGAAACGTTCAGCATCAAGGGCAGCCATACAGCCTGTACCCGCAGATGTGATTGCTTGACGGTAAATGTGGTCTGACACATCACCTGCAGCAAAAACGCCTTCTACGCTTGTTTGAGTCGCGTTGCCGTGAAGGCCTGACTCTACAACTAAGTAGCCATCTTTCATTTCTAGTTGACCAACAAACATATCAGTATTTGGCTTGTGACCAATAGCAATAAATACGCCGGCTAAATCAAGCTCTTCAGTTGCATCAGAGTGTGCATCTTTAATACGAACGCCGGTTACGCCCATTTGGTCGCCTAGTACTTCGTCAAGTGTGCGGTTGTAATGCATTACTACATTACCGTTTGCTGCTTTTTCAGCAAGGCGGTCAGCAAGTATTTTTTCACTGCGGAAACTATCACGGCGGTGAATAACATGTACTTCGTCAGCAATGTTAGATAAGTAAAGCGCTTCTTCAACCGCTGTATTACCACCACCCACAACTGCTACTTTTTGACCTTTATAGAAAAAGCCGTCACATGTAGCACACGCCGAAACACCACGGCCTTGGAAATTAGTTTCTGACTCTAAGCCTAAGTATTTAGCAGACGCACCCGTTGCAATGATTAATGCATCACAAGTGTAAGTGCCTTGGTCGCCAGTTAGTGTGAAAGGGCGCTTAGATACATCTACTTTATTAATGTGATCGAATATGATTTCAGTTTCAAAGCGCTCAGCATGCTCTTTCATACGATCCATTAACGCAGGGCCTGTTAAACCGTGTGCATCACCAGGCCAGTTTTCAACTTCAGTTGTGGTTGTTAATTGGCCACCTTGTTGAATGCCTGTAATTAAAACAGGGTTTAAATTTGCACGTGCTGCATATACTGCGGCAGTATAACCAGCTGGGCCAGAGCCTAAAATTAGTAGCTTACAATGTTTTGCTTCAGTCATTATTTTTCCTAAACGTTTAATACGGTGTTCAATATGCTCATTAATGCGCTTGATTCTAAGAAAAACAAGGCAGATGTAAACAAAATCCGCGATTATTTTTTTTCTTAAATCGAAAAGCTGTGCAGTATTGTGTACTAGAGTTCTGTGCTTTTACAGTTTAAATGCCTAAGTAGCTCAATAAACAGACTAACAGGCAACAAAACAGCGTTATTTCATGACCCCTTTGATTTTTTTTGTTATGTTTTACCTAATTTTATTTGTCACTGATAGATTATGTGACCTAAGCAAATAGGCAACTATGTTATTTTGGCAGGAAAAACCCGCATTCGGGTTGACTTCAAAAGACGTTAACGTCTTAACCAATGCGCAAGATTACCGAACGCAATTGCTACGCTTGATAGCGAACGCAAAAAAACGAATTTATATTACGGCGTTGTATTTACAAGACGACGAAGCGGGCCGTGAGATTTTAGAAGCGCTGCATCGTGTGTCATTGGCAAACCCGGCACTTGAGGTAAAAGTGCTGGTGGATTTTCATCGTGCGCAACGTGGTTTAATTGGCGCAGATAAATCAGACGGCAACGCAAGCTTATACTGTGACGATTTAGAAAAGTTTAAATCGAACGTACAAGTGTATGGCGTACCTGTAAAAGCTAAAGAGCTTTTTGGTGTATTGCATTTAAAAGGTTTTGTAATTGACGATACCTTACTATACAGCGGTGCAAGCTTAAACAACGTGTACTTGCAATACAACGAGCGCTACAGACTCGATCGTTACTTTTTAATAACGCAGAGCGAACTGTGTGACTCAGTAGTTGATTTTATTGAAACAAAGCTGCTTAGTTCAGTTGCTGTGCCGCGCATAGACACACGACCGCTTAAGCGTTTGCACGACTTTAAGCTTGATCAAAAGCAATTAATGCGTGATTTAAAAGTCGCAAGTTATAACGCAGCAGAGCAGCTAAATACGCAAGCATTAGGTATTCGCTTGTTTTTAGGACTCGGGCGTCGTAATAACGAGTTAAATCGTTTAATAAAAGCGTTATTTGATAACACAGAGCAAGAACTTGTGTTGTATACGCCATACTTTAATTTTCCGGCGCCGCTTATGCGATCACTGCGTCGATTATTAAAGCAGGGTAAGCAAGTGACTATTGTTGTAGGCGATAAAACAGCAAATGACTTTTATTTACCGCCAAGCGAGCCGTTTAGTAAAATAGGGGCATTACCTTATTTATACGAAACCATTTTACATAAGTTTGTAAAAACGCAAAAGCGCCATATCGACAACGGTAATTTAAATGTGTATCTGTGGAAAGATGAAAGCAATTCGTTTCATTTAAAAGGTATTTGTTCAGATAGAACAAAACATTTACTGAGCGGGCATAACTTAAATCCGCGTGCATGGGGTCTTGATATCGAAAACGGTATTTTAATAGAAGATCCAGAGCAAACAATTATGGATGCTATTGATAACGAAAAACAGGAAATTTTACAACACTGCCGACGTTTAACAGGCCCCGATGATTTAGAAACGATGGACGATTACCCGCAGCCAGTTAAAAAATTACTAGGCCAAGCTAAGCGTGTAAAAGTCGATTTTATTATCAAGCGTTTTATCTAATATAATTGGTATAAATCTAAAATTTAGACACAAAAAAAGCAGCTAATTAGCTGCTTTTTTAATGCTTATACCTAAATAATTACTTAGGTGTAAGCGGTAACAATAGTAGTTACGCGTTTTCTACCGCTGTGCGTGGGTCAACATATTCCATGTTGAACGCTTCAGCTACTTCTTTATAAGTTACTTGGCCTTTAATTACGTTTAAGCCTTTTAAGAAGTGAGCGTCATCTAGTAATGCCTTTTTATAACCTTTGTTTGCAAGGTTAATGATGAAAGGCAATGTTGCATTATTAAGTGCAAACGTAGATGTACGAGGAACAGCGCCTGGCATGTTAGCAACACAGTAGTGAACAACTTCATCAACGATGAAAGTAGGATCTGCATGCGTAGTTGCTTTAGAAGTAGCAATACAGCCACCTTGGTCGATTGCAACGTCAACAATTGCAGAACCAGGTTTCATTGCTTTAATGTGTTCAGCAGTTACTAGTTTAGGTGCAGCAGCACCTGGAATTAGTACGCCACCAATTACTAAGTCAGCTTCTAGTACGTGTTTTTCTAGTGCATCAGCAGTTGAGTAAATAGCTTTTACTTTATTACCAAATTGCGCATCTAGTGCACGTAAAACGTCGATGTTACGGTCAAGTACTACAACTTCAGCACCCATGCCAACAGCCATAAGTGCAGCACTACGACCAACCATGCCGCCGCCAATTACAACAACTTTAGCAGCTTCAACGCCAGGTACGCCACCTAGTAGCATGCCACGACCGTGGTTAGATTTTTCTAGCGCTTGAGCACCAGCTTGAATAGACATACGACCAGCAACTTCACTCATAGGAGCAAGAAGCGGTAAACCACCGCGAGAGTCAGTTACAGTTTCGTATGCAATACAAATAGCTTTGCTTTTTACAAGGTCTTCAGTTTGTGGAAGATCAGGGGCAAGGTGAAGGTAAGTGAAAAGAATTTGGTCTTCACGTAACATTGCACGTTCAACAGCTTGTGGCTCTTTTACTTTTATAATCATGTCTGCTTTAGCGAAAACGTCAGCAGCAGTTGCTAAAATTTCAGCACCCGCTAGCGTGTAATCTTCGTTAGTAAAACCAATGCCCATACCTGCATCAGTTTCTACAATCACTTGGTGACCGTGGTTTACTAATTCACGAACACTCGCAGGAACCATACCTACACGGTATTCATGGTTTTTAATTTCTTTAGGTACACCAATAATCATAACTTTGCCTTATTAAGAACGGATTAACATTTTTCACTATTATATTCATCATAGGGGCGTGTGTCTCACCTTTTTTAAAGTCAAATCTAGTGTTATCATCTATATAACAAAAATAAACAGCATAAAAAACTAGTTGGTACTATGCATCAATTATTAGATAGAATTGACCGTAAAATTTTAATGGAATTACAACATGATGGACGCCTTTCAAATGTTGAACTGGCCAGACGAGTTGGCCTAAGCGCCACGCCCTGTCTGGAGCGAGTGAAAAAGCTTGAGCGAGAAGGCTACATCCTTGGCTACAAAGCAGTGGTCGATCCAGCTAAGCTTGGGCAAGGTTTATCGGTGTATGTAGAAGTAACAATTACTAAAACATCTCCCGACGTATTTGATGAGTTTAGTGCGGCCGTTAAAAAGCACGAAGAAATTATAGAATGTCATTTGGTATCGGGTAATTTTGATTTTTTACTTAAAACGCGCGTAAATGATATGTCAGAATATCGTGGTGTATTAGGCGACATATTATTAAAACTGCCAAACGTAAGTGAAAGCCGAACTTATGTAGTAATGGAAGAAGTAAAAGGTGAAGAAGGGGTCATTATCCGCCCTTACATTGCTTAATATTATTTATAGTACAGCTACAATATTGGTTGTTAATTTTTAAGCTAACTAAAATCAATCTTCAAAGATCTAAACATGATGCGCTCAAATTATAAAAACTTGTTCATAATCAGGCCATGAAGGTTAAGATAAAGTGCAACAAATTGCATTTCCTGCTAAGGTATTTGACTGCAAAGCAAGTGCGAATAGAATAATAAAGAGGGATAGGAAACTATGCGCCTAAACGGTGTGCAAAGACTATTAGAAACAGGGCTGATTATCAGCACCTTTATGGCAATATTTATTTTATGTGCCTTAATCAGCTTTGATCCAGCAGATGCTGCATGGTCGCAAACTAGTTTTAGCGAAGTAAGCAACATCACAGGAGCAGCCGGTGCATGGATAGCCGACATTTTATTACTCACATTTGGTTGGCTGGCTTACTTAGTGCCTGCGGCCATTCAGTTATTTGGTTATTTGTTATTTAAACAGCCTCACCGTATTTTACAGCTTGATTACACCACCTTAGCGCTGCGTGTGATTGGTTTTGCTTTATTTATTACCTCAGCGACTGCTATCAGCAGTATAAACTTTGACGATATTTATAACTTTTCCTCTGGTGGGGTAGTGGGCGATGTTATTGCATCAGCCATGATGCCTGCGTTTAACTTTACCGGTACATCTATATTATTACTGTGTTTCTTTTTTGCAGGCTTAACATTACTAACCGGCGTATCATGGGTTGATTTTGTAGATTACCTTGGCGATTTAATGGTTAGGTTTTACCGCTTTATTGTATCGTACGCAAAAGGTTGGATGCACCGAGAACACGCTGCGGGCAAAGCAAATAATAACGATGAAGCTGATGCGCACTTTGAAGACGATATCCATGAGCAAATAGAGCTGCCTACATCAGCTAAAAAAGCAGATAAACAAAAAGCAATTAATAAACCGCAAACGCCATTTAGCGAGCCACAAATTAGTGACGACTTTATGCCGTTTGATGAGCTTGACGACATACTCGATCAAGAGATTGGCTTTAGCGCCATAGACGACGAGCCAATGGATACAGAAGCTGCATTAAATGCACTCGATCAAAGCCCTGTTATAGAGCCTGAAAAGCCAGTTACAACGGTTGTATCACCTGCTAGGCCAATGCCTAAACCAAAACCTGCGTATCAACCGCCGCCAACGGCTAAAGAAAAGTTTGAGCAATTACTAACGCAAGAGCCACCACCGGGGCCATTGCCGTCGCTTGACTTACTCGACAGACCGGATAAAGCTAAAAACCCAATTTCGCAAGAAGAGCTTGATACAGTATCGCGCTTAGTAGAGACTAAACTACTCGACTTTAACGTTCAAGCTAAAGTTGTTGCTGTATACCCAGGGCCAGTTGTTACACGTTTTGAGCTAGATTTAGCACCCGGAATTAAAGTATCTAAAATTACAGGTTTAGCTAAAGATTTAGCGCGTTCGCTTTCGGCTATTAGTGTGCGTGTTGTAGAAGTTATACCGGGTAAAACGTATGTAGGTATTGAGCTTCCTAACAAACACCGCGAAATAGTACGCTTGTCAGAGGTAATAAACGCGCCTAAATTTGAGCAAAACCCGTCACCACTTACCATGGTGTTAGGTAAAGATATTGCCGGTCAGCCTGTATGTGCTGACCTTGGTAAAATGCCACACTTATTAGTAGCAGGTACAACTGGTTCAGGTAAATCAGTGGGCGTTAATGTCATGATAGTAAGCTTGTTGTACAAATCGGGCCCTGACGATGTACGTATGATCATGATTGACCCTAAAATGCTTGAGCTTTCAGTATACGAAGGTATTCCGCACTTATTGTGTGAAGTAGTTACCGACATGAAAGAAGCGGCCAACGCACTGCGTTGGTGTGTAGGCGAAATGGAACGCCGTTATAAATTAATGTCAGCATTAGGTGTACGTAACTTAAAAGGTTACAACCAAAAAGTGCTTGAAGCCAAAGAAGCGGGTTACCCAATTCTTGATCCATTATTTAAAGACACAGATGGCATGAAAGAAGGCCCAGACGAGCTAGGTAAATTACCAAGTATTGTTGTAGTAATTGACGAATTTGCCGACATGATGATGATTGTAGGTAAAAAAGTAGAAGAGCTAATTGCACGTATTGCCCAAAAAGCACGTGCGGCAGGTATTCACTTAATACTAGCAACTCAGCGCCCATCGGTTGATGTAATTACAGGTTTAATTAAAGCAAATATACCAACACGTATGGCGTTTCAGGTATCAAGTAAAATAGATTCGCGCACAATACTTGATCAACAAGGCGCCGAAAACTTACTCGGTATGGGTGATATGCTTTATTTACCACCGGGTACTAGCGTACCAGAGCGTGTGCATGGCGCGTTTGTAGACGACCATGAAGTACATGCCGTAGTAAACGATTGGAAAGCGCGTGCAAAACCAAATTACGTTGATGAAATACTCAATGGCGATGCAAGCGAGGATATTTTATTACCCGGCGAAGCTAGCGAAAACGCAGATGAAGAAAACGATCCGTTATACGACGAAGCCGTATCGTTTGTAATTGAAACCGGCAAAGTATCGGTATCGTCAGTGCAACGTAAACTACGTGTTGGTTATAACCGAGCAGCACGTTTAGTAGAACAAATGGAAACATCGGGTATCGTGAGTTCACCAGGTCATAACGGTGCTCGTGATGTATTAGTACCTAATGGAGCAAATTCATGAAAAAAGTTAACGCCTTATTATTAGTGTTAGGCAGCGTATTTGCTGCACCAAGTTTTGCTGATGACAGCCAAGCATTACAAGACAGACTTGCCACTTTAAAAAGCTTTAAAGCGCAGTTTGCACAAAAAGTAACAGACAAAGAAGGCCAAGCAGTGATGCAAGGCGAGGGCACAATAGCCCTTCAACAGCCTATGATGATCCGCTGGCAGCAAACAAACCCAGACGATACATTATTTGTATCAAACGGCGATAAAACCTATTACTTTGACAGCTTTGCTGAGCAAGTAACGATTATGAAAACCAGCAGCCTAATCGATTCAACACCGTTTGTGCTACTTACATCTAAAGACCCAGCACAGTGGGAAAAATACAGCGTACTTGCAACAAGTACAGGCTTTAGCGTAACGCCAAATAAAGGCGTAGAAAGCCAAGTAGAACAACTTGATATAGCGTTTGCAGATAACGAACAAGGCCTTGCTAAATTAGTTGTTACCGACAACTCAGGGCAGTTATCGTCATTTACGTTTAACGATGCACAAGTTAATACACAGCTTGATAAAAGCACTTTTGAATTTACGCCTCCTGAAGGTGTTGAAATAGACGATCAGAGTAACGGTGAGTAATTTAGGATTTAATTTTGGGCCCGATGTACGACCACTTGCCGCGCGTATGCGCCCTACAACGCTTGACGAGTATATTGGTCAACAGCATTTATTAAGTGCTGATAAACCACTGCATCAAGCCATTGTAGCGGGGCGCTGCCATAGTTTAATTTTGTGGGGCCCGCCCGGTGTTGGTAAAACGACACTTGCGCAAATAATTGCCAACCATGCAGATGCCTCACTTATTCAAATGTCGGCGGTAACCGCAGGCGTAAAAGATATACGTGACAGCGTAACGCAAGCGCGAGACAACTTAGAAAGCCGTGGCCAACGCACCCTTATGTTTGTTGACGAAGTGCACCGCTTTAATAAGTCTCAGCAAGATGCTTTTTTACCGCACATTGAAGACGGCACCTTTATATTTGTAGGTGCAACCACCGAAAACCCATCGTTTGCACTTAACAACGCTATATTGTCGCGTGCACGCGTGTATGTTTTAAAATCGCTTGCCGATACCGACTTATACACCGTAATAGAGCGCGCACTTAAAAAAGACGAACAATTAAGCCAAAAACATATAACTATTGCCGACAACGCTAAAAAGGCGTTATGCCAAGCAAGTGGCGGCGATGCGCGCAAAGTACTTAATTTACTTGAACAAGCAGTTGACTTAACAACTGAGCAAAACGGTCAATACAACGTAGACGAGCACGTACTTAGCCAAGTACTGCCCACGCATTTAGCTAAATATGATAAAGGCGGTGATGAATTTTACGATTTAATATCGGCCTTTCACAAATCAGTACGTGGTAGTTCGCCCGATGGTGCGCTTTATTGGTATTGCCGTATTTTAGCTGGTGGCGGTGACCCTCTATACGTAGCAAGGCGATTACTTGCTATTGCCACAGAAGACATTGGCAACGCCGATCCGCGTGCGATGGAAGTGGCGTTAAATGCATGGGATATATTTCAGCGAGTAGGCCCAGGCGAAGGCGAACGTGCAATTGCACAAGCCACATTGTATTTAGCCAGTGCACCCAAAAGTAATGCGGTATATATGGCGTTTAATCAAGCCAAGCAGGATGCTCAAAATGAGCCAAGTTATCCTGTGCCAGAGCATTTACGCAATGCCCCAACCAACTTAATGAAAGACTTAGGTTACGGCGCCGAGTATCGTTACGCACATAACGAAGAAGGCGCATTTGCCGCAGGTGAAAAATATTTACCACCTGAAATGGAAGGTAAAGAATATTACTTACCAAGCGAACGCGGACTTGAGCAAAAAATTAAACAAAAACTCGATTACCTAAAAGAGCGCGATGCGCAAAGCCCACTTAAACGGTACGAAAATGATTAAACTTTATATGATGATCGCCCTTGGCGGAGCCTCAGGTGCGTGTTTACGGTTTTTTATTAGCGAAAGCATGCTAAAACTCCTCGGTAGGGGATTCCCTTTTGGCACGTTGACGGTTAATATTCTGGGTTCATTGTTAATGGGCATTTTGTACGGTTTGATAGATAAAGAAATTATCACCGCTAGCCCCGCCAAAACCCTTATCGGTATTGGCTTTTTAGGTGCATTAACCACCTTTTCAACATTCTCAATGGACTCGTTGTTGTTATTACAACAAGGTCACTTTATTAAAATGGCCCTCAATATCATCTTAAACGTGATGGTGTGTATTTTTATGGCTTGGCTGGGCCTTCAGCTAGTAATGCAAAAAGGTTAAAAAACTAACATGTTAGATTCTAAATTTTTACGTCAAGACATCGAACAAACTGCAGCACGTTTAGCAGCTCGCGGTTACGAACTCGATGTCGCGACGGTAACGGCACTTGAAGAAAAACGCAAAACATTACAAGTAAAAACGCAAGAACTTCAAAGTCAACGTAATGCAAGCGCAAAAGCAATTGGTCAAGCCAAAGCAAAAGGCGAAGACGCACAGCCACTACTTGATGCAGTGGCTAACTTAGGCAGTGAGCTAGACGCCGCTAAAACTGAGCAAGATGAAATATTAGCCGCAATTAACGACATTGCTTTAGCAATTCCAAACTTGCCAGATGAGTCTGTACCTGCGGGTAAAGACGAAGACGACAACGTTGAAATTTTAACGTGGGGCACGCCTAAAAAATTCGATTTTGAAGTAAAAGACCACGTTGATGTAGGGCAAGACCTAAACGGCTTAGACTTTGAAATGGGCGTTAAAATTAGTGGCGCACGCTTTACCGTAATGCGTGGTCAAGTAGCGCGTATGCACCGTGCACTAACGCAATTTATGCTAGATACACACGCTGATAAAAACGGCTACACAGAAATGTATGTACCGTACTTAGTAAATAGCGCTAGCCTTTACGGCACAAGCCAATTACCTAAATTTGCGGGTGATTTGTTCCATACGTTGGGCCTTGTAAACGACGATGGCGAACAACAAGCCGGCTTTAGCTTAATTCCTACAGCTGAAGTACCGCTTACTAACAGCGCGCGCGACGAAATTTACGACGAAAGCGATTTACCAATTCGCTTAGTTGCTCACACTCCATGTTTTAGAAGTGAAGCAGGCAGCTATGGCCGCGATACGCGTGGCTTAATTCGTCAGCACCAGTTTGATAAAGTTGAACTTGTACAGCTTGTAAAACCAGAAGACTCAATGGCAACACTTGAAGAGTTAACAGGTCATGCAGAGCAAATACTACAAGCACTTGACCTACCATACCGTAAAGTAATTTTATGTATGGGCGACATGGGCTTTGGTTCAGCTAAAACATACGATTTAGAAGTATGGTTACCTGCGCAAGACACATACCGCGAAATTTCATCATGTTCAAACATGGCTGATTTTCAGGCTCGCAGAATGCAAGCACGTTTTCGCCGTGAAGGTGTTAAAAAGCCAGAGTTACTACATACACTAAATGGTTCAGGCTTAGCCGTTGGCCGTACACTAGTAGCAATATTAGAAAACTACCAACAAGCCGATGGTACAGTAGTAGTACCAGAAGTATTACGCCCGTACATGGGTGGACTGGAAGTGATTGGTAAACAATAATTCGTAGCAAGTAAAACATTAAAATGCCGCGTTATCTAAATGGAAACGCGGCATTTTTCATTCTAGTTATACACTAAAGTTTAATGACTGTTATTAATCTACTATAACCACTTGAAATACACATTACATTAATTTTAAAATATATTATTAACTCGCAAGGGAAACAACGTTAATGTTAAATAGCCATATTACATTTCATACTAAACACGACACACATAAAGAAACACTACTTAAGTTTGTTGCTTTATTGTGCGTACTTATTGCTTATTTTTCGTATATGAGCTGGAAATATGATGCGTCTACAGGCTTTGGTGTTTCAGTACTTACATGGAGCTTTTTTGTTTTATGTACGCCAATTGCGGATGGTGGGTTTATTTTAGCGTTTCCAATAAGGTTATTATTTAAAATTAAAATGGCCTATACACAAATAGTACTTTGGTTTGTTGCGATCGGTATTAATGTGTATATGTATTTTAAAACCCCTGAAATTTATGACTTAACATTCGTAACTCAGTTATTAAAACATATTTTGTCAGAGCCGTACCCCTATTGGAGTATTTTATTGATTAGTGCGCTTGGTACTTTTTTGTCAATTTATTTTGGTGATGAAATGATGGATGTAGCCTCGCATAAAGACAGGGCCAAAGCGCAACGTCATGGATTTAAATACAAAACATTTATGGTGCTTGGTTTAGGTATTTTAACTGTAACGGCTTACTACTTCTTGTTAAGTAGCTTACATATTGCTTTACCTCAATAAATTTATAGGATATATAAATGCAGGATATTTAAAGCAAGCCATTAGGTTTTTAATTGAATCATGGGTTAATTAAATTTAGCACTCATTTTTTTGTAGTTAAGCGGTGTAATCACCGCTCTATATAAAAATCAGGAATAATATGAGTTGCCTATATCATCGATAATAAAAGACAGCCACTCTAAATTTTGTTGGCACAAAAAGTAAGGTTAGTGGCGCAGTATAATTAGTTTAATTAAAATATCCGTCCGTTTAATAGGCCGTTAATTCAATATAGGTAACAAGGGGGAGTCTGGATATGATTGAGACATTAAAGATAAAATTACTTGAAGGTATGCACGCTTATAATGATTGGGAATGTGCTTTGGAAATCCCAATTGACTATAGTTTGGATGAATTACATCAGGCAATTTTGTGTGCTGTAGACTTTGATAATGATCATATGTATGAGTTTTGTATTGGTAACTCTTATTACTCTAGAAACGCGCAACGTATAGCATGCAATGAAGATAAGGTAACCCAGGAAACAATTGATAGCATATTTCCACAAGCTAAGGGTAAAAAGCTCTATTATATGTTTGATTACGGTGATAGCTGGTTGTTTCAAATAAGTAAAAGCAGAAAAAAACGCTTTAGTGAAAAGCCTGATATACTTTATCCTCAAGTGGTACTCGAAAGCGGTATAAAACCGGAACAATACCCTGATTGGGATTGATGGTTTTATCTAATCAGGTAGTTGTAGAGCGTTGTGCTCAACTCGTTTTGACCACCGCTTGTATTCATTAGTATACCTTTCGTTTAACTCATATTATGTTAGTCCACGGTTAAAACTACGTGCTCTAACCTAATATTAATAACGCCAATTACCTTGATGTGACTAAAAAAATAATGGGGTCAGGTCTTTCTTTTTGCCATTAGCTTTATTATTGGTTATTTCATGCAGATTAATTCGATATAACCAACATAAGCTTTGCATCTTTCCCATCGGTTAATACCGCTACGTTACTTTTATCAGTTATAAATACATCTCTTAGTCTTCCTGCGGCCTCAGGGAAGACGTGAGACTGCGTAAACTCACCATTGGCCAGATTAACGCTGTAGAGTTTTTTATCGACGAGTGTAGTTATGAGTACATGTTGTTGCAGTGAAGGGAAAGCGGCATGTTTAGAACCGTAATACGCCATGCCAGATGGCGCTATTGATGGCGTCCAATTAACACTTGGTTTTTGCATGCCTTTATATTCGGTAAATGGTGAAATACGCGCTTGCGAGTAATCTTTGCCATAAGTGATTACCGGCCAGCCGTAATTAGTCCCAGCGGTTAAGTAGTTTAGCTCGTCACCGCCTGCAGGGCCATGCTCGTGGCTAACAATTTGCTTCGTATCATAATCATAAACTAAGCCTTGCGGGTTACGATGACCAAGTGAGTAAACAGCATGTGCATTTAGGTTTTCGTTATTAATAAATGGGTTGTCTGTTGGAATGGTGCCATCTAGGTTTATACGTAATATTTTACCAAGTTGGCTGGTGATAACTTGTGCTTGCTCTCTAAAGTCAAACCCGTCACCCGTTGAAACTAATAACGTGTTATCGGGTAGTACAAGGGCGCGTCCAGCGAAATGTTGCGGTGTGTTTTTATCAGTCGCTACTTTATAAATAACGTGTGGCTTTGAAAAACCAGTGCCGTTAAATGTGGCTTTGGCAACAACAAGCCTGTTTGCGCTTGCATCACCTTGGGCATAAGTAAAAATAATTTCTTTGGAGTCGTTATAATCTGGTGATAATACAATGTCGAGTAAACCACCTTGGCCTGCAACGTATAAGCCCTCAAGGTTTAATTTTACTCTTGATTGCGCGTTGTTTTTAACTATCACTACGTGACCATCACGCTCTGTAATTAACCAGGTGCCGTTTTGTAGTTCAACCATGCTCCACGGAGATTGTAATTGAGTAGCCAGTATTTTTGTACTGTATTGCTCCTTTGGGAGCGCAGCGCCTGCATTAACAGAAAACGAAAAAAGCGAAAGCAGTGTAAAAAAAGAGATACATTGTTTACGGGGCAAGCCTTTGCTAGCATGACTAGTATAAGAGAAAAGCTTTATTTTAAGTTGAGATAACCATGTCGTTTTTAACACGTATATTGCCTTCATTTTTAGTTTCTTGGTTACTTACATTCACACTTGCTAGCTTGTTTCATAGCCAATACGTTGTCAATCAATTAGTTAAAGTAGGTGTAGTGGTGGGCTTTAGTGATCGTGCTAGTTTAACGCTTGATGATTGGTTAGGCCTATTACCTACCTACGGCGCTATTATTGCCGTAGCACTTGCCATCGCTTTTTTTGTTACGGCACAGCTTAATAAAAAGGCTCAAAAATACAGTACTCAGCTATTTGTTATTGCGGGCATTGTGGCGTTTGCTATTGTGTTAATTGCCATTGAATCAATTATGAATATTCATATTATAGCGGGAGCAAGAGGCTGGGGTTTTTATTTGCAGCTGCTTGCAGGCGCGGTAGGTGGTTATGCGTTTTCACAATTAATAAAGGTAACTAACAACCAAAAAGAGTGTTAGATGTATGAATGTGAATACGGCTTATACATTATTTTGATGATTAACAAATAAAAGCCGCTGTTTATTATAAACAGCGGCTTTTAAATATGATTTTTTAGAATTTAACTAGGGCGTGTTGATCTTTGCGGTATAAAAAACAAACAGCATGAGAATAAGGTATAATTGAATTCGCTAAAAAACGTTACACCGAACCCTCATGCCAAGATTAATGTTAACAGACGCGACATGGAATGTCTTATCAAAAGTAATGCA
>NZ_JADYXE010000045.1:0-41646 GCF_015864465.1 Pseudoalteromonas sp. SWN29 | reverse complement strand
CAACTCAATTTCTTAAGATCTTACCTATGACATGGATGTAGGTAAGGGGCGTGAGCAGGACGCGGAAGCTTTGCTCGGTTTTTACTTAGCCCACTAGGTTACAAACCTCGCGCCGCGATTTAATCGCCCCTAGATTGAACAAATTTTAATCCTGAAAGGTCAACAGGCCCTAGCAGCTTTGTATGCATCACGTTAGTATAGTGTTCTACTTAAGTTACATAACGATAATTACATGACTTTAAAAACAAACGCGTTGATTTACTTTTTAGCTTTTTGCAGCGGTTTTTGCATTATGGGTATTGAGCTTTTAGGAGGCCGAATTCTCGCTCCTTTTTTTGGCAGTAGCGTACATATTTGGGGCAGTATAATCACTGTGTTTATGCTTAGTTTATCTTTTGGGTATTTGCTTGGCGGTAAACTCAGCACAAAAAATGCTTCCCTTACCAAATATGGTTTAATATTTTTAATTGCCAGCATTATGGTTGTGCCTATTACATTATTTTCGCAACCAATAATGGAATTTATATTTACCCATATTGAAGATAGCCGTTACGGCTCGCTCTTAGCGTCAACCGCTTTATTTTTTATACCCACCGTTATTTTAGGCATGATTTCGCCTTACTCTGTACGATTACTGGTAACCGATAGCGACAAAAGCGGGCAAGTGGCTGGGCGTTTATACTTTGTAAGTACGCTAGGTAGCGCTTTAGGCACCATTATTACCTCTTTTTACTTTGTACTCGCGTTTGACGTAAACACAATTATTAGCGCCTTTGCTTTAACGCTTGGCTCACTCGGCTTAGTCGCTATATTTATTAATACCTTAGTTAATAATAAGGAGCTTGCCCATGCTTAAATATTTATTGTTAGCTGCAAGCGTCTTTTCGGGTGCAGCAATGAGCGAGGTTATTCATGAAGAACGCTCGCTTTATCGCAATATTATTGTTGAAGAAACGAGCGACTTACGTTGCCTTAAATTTAATACTAAAAGTAGCCAAACAAGCCAAAGCTGTATGTATAAAAACGATCCCGACAAGCTCGTTTTTAATTACACAAAATTGACGTTTGCTAGTCTTTTAGTAGCCGACAACCCTAAAAATGTACTTATTATAGGGTTAGGTGGCGGCACGCTTTCTAACGTTATTCATGAGTTATACCCCACTGCAAAAATTCATAATGTTGAAATAGATCCCGCAGTAACTAAAGTTGCACGCGATTACTTTAACTTTATAGAAAACGACTTAGTGACATCAAGCGTGCAAGATGGCCGCATTTTTATAAAGCGCGCCGCTATTAAAAAGCAAAAGTACGATTGGATTATTTTAGATGCATTTAACGGCGACTATATTCCAGAGCACTTACTTACCAAAGAGTTTTTTGAAGAAGTACAAAGCGTATTAGCCGAAGGCGGCGTTATAGCTGCAAATACCTTTTCGAGCAGTAAACTTTATGAGCATGAGTCGGCAACTTACCATGCTGTATTTGGCGACTTTATAAATGTAAGCCGCGAAAATCGTAGTAACCGTATTATTTTAGCGGGACTTAAAACTATGCCAACGCAGGCGCAAATTAACGAGCGCATTAGCGCCCTTGCACCACGTTTAAAAAAATACGATGTAGATATAAAAGCAATAAGTACCTATATGCAAAGCACCAAAAACAATCAAGATTGGCCTGCAGATACAAAAGTACTTACCGATCAATACTCCCCCGCTAATTTACTTAACTTTTAAAACCTCGCTAAACCTCACCACTTTTACAGGTGTGGTTTAGCAGAAAATCAGTTAACCCCCATCAGCATACATTTACTTAGCGAGCTAAGTAATGATAAAATAGTTAGCTTGCTAACTATGTTGAGATGGCTAATGCCTACACAAAAACCTTTTCACGAGATGCTCGATTTAACAGTTATCGGTAATATGGGCCGAGTTCATCGCTTATGTCGCGAGGCGGTAACCATTGCCGTTGAGCCTTTAGGGCTTACTCAATCGCGCTGGACTGCACTAGTGCATATAAATATGCGTGGTGAAGGGCTAACACAACTTGAACTTGCTAATAGCTTAGGGATAGAAATGCCTTCACTTACTCGTACGCTTAAGCAATTAGAGGAGCAATCGTTAATCGTTCGCCGTGTAGACAAACATGATAAGCGTAGTAAAAGACTCTATTTTACTGAGCAAAGTGATGCCATTTTACATTCATTGCAAGAAACCATTTCCGATATAAAAAATCAGTTATACAGCGGTTTATCTGTTGAACAGCTAGATGCCATTGCATTTGGTTTGATCAAAATAGAGCAAAACGCCCTTAAATGTATTCAAGTTAATAAGTAAGGCTAAAAATGACACCGGATCAAAAGTTTGCACGCTATGTAAGGTTTTCTCTCATAGGGTTTATCTTAGTATTTATTTACTATTTAGTGGCCGATATGGTTTTGCCTGTGACACCACAGGCACGCGTATACCACCCTGTTGTGCAAATATCTCCGCAAATTAGTGGCCGAGTCACTAGTGTGCAAGTTAATAATAACCAATCAGTTAAAGCGGGAGATATATTATTTAGTATTGACGAAGGCCCTTATAATTTAGCCAAAGAGCAAGCTCAACTAGCGCTTGATGATGCTAAATTGCAAAATAAGCGTCTTGATACCAATGTTAAAGCGCTTGAGGCACAAATAAGTGCTGCAAACGCTAAACAATACGAGCAAAAACTATTAAAAAGCAGAGGCGAAAAACTCTATAAACAAAAGTCTATATCGGAACAAGAACTTGAAAGCATTCGTGCAAACTTTGAGGCCAGTAAAGCAAATGTTGCATCGCTTGAGGCGCAATTAGCTGAGGCTATTCTTGCTCGCGGTGAAAGCGGTTCTCAAAACCTTGCTATGCGTCATGCTGCTAACCAGTTAGCGCAGGCTGAGTTAAATTTATCCTACACCCAAGTGCGTGCACTAAGTGACGGCGTAGTTGCTAACTTACAATTATTAGACGGCGCGTACGCTGTTGCAGGCAGCCCATTATTAGCTATTGTTGCTAAAAAAGCCGATTTAGTTGCCGACTTTAGAGAAAAGTCACTCTCAAATATGAAGCAAGGCACTCAAGCTCGCGTAGTCTTTGATAGCCGCCCAGGTGAAGTTTAC
Organism: Pseudoalteromonas sp. SWN29; assembly: GCF_015864465.1. Lineage (NCBI taxonomy): Bacteria > Pseudomonadati > Pseudomonadota > Gammaproteobacteria > Alteromonadales > Pseudoalteromonadaceae > Pseudoalteromonas > Pseudoalteromonas sp. SWN29. The sequence goes on along the minus strand of NZ_JADYXE010000045.1, from coordinate 38,510 downwards.
GACGCAATACTTGAAACATTCGAAGCAGGTGTTAGCAACGGTCAACTTAGTGCAAATGGTTTACTAAGTACCACTGAGACCAGCAATCGTTGGGTACGCGATGCACAGCGCCAACGTATTCATTTAAAACTCGTAAATCATCAAGACTTAATAGCAAACATGCCAAGTGGTTCTCGTGCAACAGTACAATTATTGCCAGAATCGACTATTGGGCAATGGTTTGGCTCTGCACAAATTAGGTTTATTAGCTGGTTGCACTACATTTATTAGGGAAGCTTTATGACTCAAATTGTTAGCCAAGGCCCACAATTAGACTCTAATGGCCTTCGCCAAGCATTGCGCATTGCAGGTGGGTGCACCCTTGGCTTTACTATTAGTAAATTAATGAACTGGCCAAATGGTATATTTTTTACCGTTTATCCTATGCTGCTATTAGGTATGGTACCTACGTTAAGCCGAGGGGTTATAAATCAATTTATAGCATCAGCGGCGTTTAGTGCTTTTGTAGTTTTAATAATACAGGGGTTATTCTCCCATTTGCCAGTCGTTATGACACTGTTAGTGTTTGGTGTTTTTTGTATTTTATTTTATCAAATGAGTAGCGGTAGTGCCTTTTTATTTGGTGCTTTAGGTGTAGTTAGTCTTTCTATTCAACTGCACTTTTCGAGCTATATTAGCCAAGGAAGTAGTATTTATCCGCTAATTATAACTAATGGTTTGGCTATATTTTTAACCGTTATTATTGCAGCATTAATGCATGGCCTATTTCCTGATGTAACCGCAAGGCCCGGGCGAGTAATGCCAGCTAAAGCAAAAGAAAGTATTCGCCATGAGGTATTGTTATGCTCAACCGTGGCTACGCTCTCCTTTGTGGTTTTTCAGATACTTAATTTACAAGACTCAATATCGGCGCAAGCAGCCTCTGTACTTATTTTATTTTCACTGTGTTGGAAAGCCGCAGGTATGGCTGCTTGGCAACGAGCAATAGGCACGCTTATTGGCTGTAATGCAGCACTACTATCGCAATTATTTTTGTATAACCACTCAGACTTTTTACTTTTTCCGATGGCTATTTTATGGATACTTTCGTTTCTTTTTGCGCGTTTTCATATTTTAGGTGGAGGCATACCGGGCATTGGTTTTGGTGTGTTGACTACGTTTGGTATTTTATTTGGGAACTCACTAGCGCCAGGCCAAGACTTAACTTATAGTGCAATGTATCGGTTTAGTTCGGTATCTGTTGCTATAATATTAAGCCTGTGCGCCGTGTATGTTATGCACCATATACTTAATCGTTTTAGCGTTACTCGCCACCATACTTTTGATTAAATGAATCTTGCTTTATAAAACTAAAGGCTGCAATTGCAGCCTTTAATTTTATTTTTTAAACCTTATTTTTAAAGCAATAGTCACCTTAGTCTTTTCGGGTGATCATTACCGTAAATACACCTGCTATAATCCCCCAAAAAGCAGACCCTACTGAGAGCATGGTTAAGTCAGACGCAGTTACTAAAAACGTGACTATGGCAGCCTCGGTATATTCATTACTACCAAGGGCTTGCTGTAAACTATTAGCAATAGTGCCAAATAGCGCAATGCCCGCCAAAGCTAAAATAAGTGCCTGCGGTAAACTTGCTACCAACCCGACTAATGTAGCCGCGCACAGCGCCATTAAAATATAAAACACACCACCGGCAATGCTTGCCCAATAACGTTTGTCAGGATTTTTATCAGCCTCATCACTCATACATATTGCAGCGGTAATGGCTGCTAAATTAATAGAGTAGGCTCCAAATGGCGCTGTGAATATATTCACAAGACCAGTCACGTTTAAGGTAGCCGATATAGGCGCTTTATATTTATGTGCTTTTAAAACAGCAATGCCCGGTAAATTTTGCGAAGTCATGGTAACTATATAAAGAGGTAAACCTATGCTAATACATGCTTGCAAGTGAAATACAGGTTCAATATAAGCAAATTCGCTCATTTTCCAGTGCAGTTCGTTGGTATCAATATGGCCCATTTGCCAAGCAAGTAGTACACCTATAATAAGTACACTTAACATTGCAAAACGAGCAAAAAAACGTTTACCAATAAAGTACATAACAACCATTAAGCCAATCACTAACGGCATGTCGTTCATAAAATTAAACACGTCTATGCCAAAGGTAACAAGTACACCTGCCAACATGGCACACGCCAGTTCACTTGGGATACGGTTCATTATTTTTTCAAACCAGCCCGTAACCCCCGATAAAAACACCAGCAATGCACTAAGCATAAATGCGCCAATGGCCTCATTTAAGTTATAGCCCTGCGCACTTGAAATAAGTAATGCGGCTCCGGTGGTAGACCACGCAATTAAAACAGGTACTTTGTAATAGTACGATAAGCCAATTGACGTTATACCCATCACTAAACCGAGCATTAAAATCCAGCTAGCAACTAAATCTGGCGTACCGCCAAGAGTTATCACTACTTGATAAATCAGTGCAATAGAACTCGAAAAACCAATAATGACAGCCACAAGTCCTGCTGTAATTCGGTTGAGCAACTGATCAGACACTTTCATATATCCCTCTTAATTCCATTTATGCAGTACACAACATACGTGCCCGATAATGGCTTTGCAATTAGCGATTAGTTTACAAAGAGTGAAAAAAAGTCACCTTTTATTTTTCATTGTAATTAGGACCAAAAAGACACTTTTAATCATTGTATTTAACGAAACAAACAAGTACCCATAAAGAAGCCATAGCCCGCGTAGTCTCTACAAATAACCAATACCAAAAAGAGCAAAAAACACACCAATAATAAATATCCTCATATTTTATAGGGGATTATAAAATAGAGAATTAATTCTTTTCGGTTACATTTATTATCTTGATCTAATCTAATTAATAATATAAAAAGTAACAAATAGTTAACCAAAAACACTAAAAGAGAAACAAATGAAGAGATCTGTCATCTTATTAATTGCTATTCCATTATCGGCATTTGCCGTTTATGGGCTATTTTTTGATACAGATAAAGCGGTAGAGCCTATCGCGCCTGTTGCTATTGATTTTGTTCCTATTGATTTACAAAAAACACGCAATACACACGCCCCAGCACCTATTGATATGAGTAAAGATCCTATTACCGTTAAGCCGGTTGTAACACCTGACAACAGCGTTCCATTTGAAGAGTTTGATGCCATAAATCGCCTATCCGACAAAGCAAAGCAAGTGCTTATAAACGCAAAAGTTTTACCTACCGACTTACATAACGAAGCCTATGTTGAGTTTGATTTAAATTCTTTACAGGCGTTAGAAACTGGCGAAAACTTTGATTTAGCTATTCCGCAAACAGCCGAAACATTCACCGCAGAGGTGACTAATGTGGTTGAGTCTGAAAATGGCGATAAGAGCATATTTGGCAAAATAGTCGGTGTTGATGGACGTATGCACAATACTGTTTTAACGGTAGGTAAAGATGCCGTATATGGCCAATTTACTGCGCCCTCTGGCAACTATGTATTCGAAAGTAAAGGTAAGTACGGATGGATTGCAGCAAAACGCGATTTATATAAAAGCCATATAGAGCATGAAGTAACCGCACCAAAACCCAAATCAGATAAAAGCATCGATATATTTGCACCAAAAATTGATGGCTAACCAATAATCGAAATATAAAAACAACTAAAGCCGCACTATAAGGCAGCGTTAGTGTGTCTGCTTTTCAGACAATCAACCAAATTAAAACAAGTTCCAACCACAACAAGAGTAAGGAAATACAACAATGAAAAAAGTAATTACTACAACCGCACTGGCTGCGGCATTATGTGCAGCAAGTATTGCTCAAGCAGAAACCATCGATATCGGTATTTTATATACCGATCAATCAGCGGCTGCAACTAGCAATATTGATACTAAAATCAATCAACTAATTGCCTTTAGTAACCAGGTATACAGCCAAAATGGCGTTGATATAACACTACGCTTAGCTGGTAAGCAAAACCTAGGTGACTACGCAGTAACGCCGTCTGAAGATTGGTTAGATTCAATTACAAATAGTAGCTATGTAGATGGTTTGCGCAGCGATTGGAAAGCCGACATGGTAGCCGTATTAGGTACTGGTCAAAGTGCTGGTAATGGGCTTATTTCATGTGGTTTAGCATGGGTTGGTCAAGGTACTAATGGCAACCTATACAGCTCAATGAGCAGTCGTATGTACTCAATTACTGCTATTGATTGTGGTGCAACTACCTTCGTACACGAACTTGGCCATAATCAAGGTTTGGCGCATTCACGCAAACAAGGTGATACGTCTGGCGGTGTATATGTAGATGGCATGGGTCATGGCGTACAGAATGAGTTTGCAAGTATAATGGCTTACCCGCACGTTTACGGTAGCGCAACTCAGTACGATTACTTCTCTAACCCTGGCTGGAGCGTAAACGGTATTGCATTTGGTATTACAAACCAAGCGCATGCAATTCGCACAGTTACTGCTACAAAAACAAGTATTGCTAACTTTAAATAAGCTGCCCAATAAAAAAGTGGGCTAAATAGCCCACTTTAAAGTTTTAACATGTTCTTCCCTGCAGAGCGCTTACGCGCTCTTTTAGATTAAGCTAATGCACAACCATTTTTTGCTTAATTGCTGGCATTAATGTTTTACCATCGCCATCTACTTTGTTTAATAATTTTAATCCCATCACCTTTGCAAGTACTGGGTAAATATCAAGGTTATTTACTTCTTTAAGGCTTACACCTTGTTTAAACGCAGGGCCTACAGCAATAAATGATGCTGCCATATCCTCGGTATATGCATAACCGTGAGTCCCTAAATAGGTTGGTTTTTTACCATTGGTAAATACCGCTGGCGCTGTAGTTTGCACCACAATATCGCCTACGCGAGTGCCTTTATTGTAATGATACGCTGCTAATTGCTCGTCAGTTAATACTGTATAACGACCGTTTGACGCATCTCGTAAACGTGCTTTGTAACCTTCAATATCAGCGTTTTTAGCATCAGGCTGAGTATAAATAAGTAAACGTGGGCCAGTATTTTTAACTAAAAAGTTTTCATCTTGAGGCAGTGTGGTTGTATCAATACTTTTATCTGGATCTATACTCGTCATACCGTGATCCGACACAATAACTAAGTTTACCTCTTGCTCTAATTTACTTAAGCGAGCTTGTAATTGCCCCATTAATTCATCAAGCTGTTTAACAGCATCACGCGTTTGCGGTGCGTCTGGTCCAAACTCATGGCCCATGCTATCAACTAACGAAAAGTAACTCGCAATAAAACGTGGACGCTGTGCTTTTGGTAAACTTAACCACTGAATAATTTGATCAACACGGCTTTGGTAATCGCTGTATTTAGAATAGTGATAAAAATAATCTGGTGTCATGCCGTTAAATAATGCATCTGACTCAGGCCAAAAATAAGTAGCTGATTTAAGCCCCTGCATTTTTGCTAAATTCCAAAGCGGAATACCCTTTACCCATGTGCTATCGCCCAATGCTTTGCCCATGCTGTAACAGTCGTTTTTACGCGCTTTATCACAAAAGTTATTATCTACAATGCCATGATTTACCGGCAATAAGCCTGTAATAATAGAAATATGATTTGGAAACGTTTTAGTAGGATAAACGGGTATTAGCTTTTGCGCGCGAACACCGCGCTCCGCCATTGCTTTTAAATTTGGCGCGCCGTGTTTTTCAATATAATCCCAACGTAGGCCATCAATCGATACAAGCACCACAGTTTGCTCTTTTGCGGCAAACGCACTGTTCATCCCTAATAATAGGCAAATTGATACTGCCTTTAAAATCCACTGCTTCATTATAAACACCTATAAATACACAACAATTACTCAAAAAATTATTTTAAAGCAAGTTGTTACTTTATGATACAAACTGATAGATTAAACCCTGTATATTAAAGACGAATGACAACCGGTTACAAAAACGAATGACGATGTGCTAAAAATTATGCCCGTCATCAATGTAAACAAGGATAAAAACAAAGATGACCATAGATTTTAGTAAAAAAATAACGCCAGCACGTATGTATCGCACCACAGCAAACTTACAAATGGCGCTAGAAAGTGACCGTGGCCGTATTATTAACAGTGCCGCTATTCGCAGGCTGCAGCAAAAAACTCAAGTGTTTCCACTTGAACGTAATGCAGCCGTGCGCTCGCGCCTTACTCATTCGCTTGAAGTACAACAAGTTGGCCGATTTATAGTGCAACGTATTTTTGCCAACTTAAATTATCAGCAACAAAAAGATTACGGCTTAACCGACCTAGAACGCCCGCTAGAAAGCCTGGTAGAAATGGCCTGCCTAATGCACGACATAGGCAACCCACCGTTTGGACATTTTGGCGAAGCAGCAATAAACCACTGGTTTAATAGCAACCTAGCAAGCGTTACACCCGAGCGCTGTAAAGAGAAAAATACCGGCATAGGCGTTATTTTTAAACACCTTGCGCTTGATATTTGTAACTTTGAAGGCAACGCCCAAGGCATACGTATAATTCATTCTTTGCAAACGCTTAATTTAACGTATAGCCAAAGTGCCGGTATTTTAAAATACACGCGCCCAGCAGGGCTTGATACAAAAGATATTCCGCAAAATAAAAATTACTTAATGAAAAAAGTAGGTTATTACTACAGCGAAAAAGCCTTTGTTGAAGCACTCCAAAATGAGCTAACTATAGAGCCTTACTGCCGCCACCCGGCGAGTTATATAATGGAAGCCGCCGACGACATATCTTACTGCTTAGCAGATATAGAAGACGCTGTTGAAAAAGACATAATAAGCACCGAACAACTATGCCAAGCTCTTAAAAGCCATTATAAGAAAGCATTAACAAACTTGCTGATTGACGATCCACAACATCTAAACTTTGTAAACAAAGCAGTAGACTACGCTCTTGAGCGTGCACAAGCACAGCCATATAATTTTAATAGCGAGTTTTTTATATATTTGCGTGTTGCGTTGCTACACCCACTGGTTAATCATGCTGCAAAACGCTTTATCGAAAATATAGAGCCTATTTATCATGGCGATTTTAACCACGCACTTTTAGAAGACAGAAGCCACTTACACGCTGTAACCAAAACGCTAAAACAGGTGGCGCTTGAGCATGTTTTTTCAAATAAAGAAGTCGAAAAACTAGAGCTACAAGGCTATCGAATAATTAACGGCTTACTCGATTGCTACAAACCGCTACTGCAATTAAACAGCGATGACTTTAGGCGTGCTCTAAAAGGCGATTCACGTTTATTAATAGAGTCGCGACTCGTTAAAAAGCTCTCTAAAAAGCACTTAAATAGTTACCAACACGCAATAGATGCGATGCAAGAAGAGCCCGACCACTTTGCAGCATACGAGTTTTATTATCGCTGTAGATTAATTCAAGATTATATAAGCGGTATGACCGACCAATTTGCTTACGACGAATATCGAAGCTTAATGGTCATCGATTAGCGGAACTTAAGTTAACTTGCTCTAGATAATTTTCAATTTTGCGCTTAAAATCAAAATATTAATATTTAAGCGCACATAACTTTATGATATCAAAATTAATACGATTTACTCTTTGCTTTACCTTATTTTACAGTGCGCAAAGCGCCGCCTACAACGAAGCTATGTGCATTTTAATCAAACAAGAAATGCAGCAAAATAGTAATAATAAAGCGAGTCAAAAATATCGTAAAGCAGCGCGTGATTACAAAAATAACTGTAATAAACCAAAAGAAATTCAAGTCCAACCTAAACCACAAGTAATAGAGCCTGAGCCCACTATTGTTATTCAGCCACAACCTAAAATTGTTGAACCTGCCCCCGTTATTGAACCTACTGAAGAAGCTGTTAAAGAAAGCATCAACGAGCAAACGCTTAATTTAACTAATGATCAAAAACAACAAATAAACGATCAGCTAAATACCAACAGCAACGAAATAGTAATTGATGCTGAGCCAACAAAAGTAGCAACCGAGCAAGTAATAACAGAGCAAAAAAATGAAGATGTAATAGAACAAATAAAACCGGCGACACCAGAGCAAAGTGCTACACCTGCGCCTATAAAGGCTACGTCTGAAAAGCCTATGCCTGTAAAACCAGCACCTGTGGTAACTAAACCAGCACCCGTTACTGCACCGCAGCCTCTATCGCAAAGCCCTAGTTCGTTACTTTTACCTACTTTAATACTTGTTATAGTGGTACTTATTGGCGCTATGATAGTCGTGCGCCTGCGCCGTGCAAAACAAAGTAAAGCAATGGCAGCACCCGTTATCGTGGCTCAACCTGAAGTTAAATCAGAAAAAATTACTACGCCAGCTAAAGCGGAAATTAAAACAACTGCATCTGTAAAAACAACAGAAGAGATTGATGCTGAGCCTGCTGAAATTAATAAAGTAACCCAAGTAGATAAGATAGTTGAGAGCAACATAGCAGCAAACAAAGAGTCAGAGCCTACGGATATGGCGCAAAATGTTGATGTTGATGTTGATGTTGAAAGTACAGCTACACCAAGTACAAATGAGCCTCACACCGTAACAACTCAAGCGCAAGTAAGCGAAAGTGAGCCTACACCGCTTGACTCAACACCTCTTAACCCAACTGATATCTCAGAGCAGGCAAGCTCCGCTACATTTAACAAAGTAAAACAAAAACCTGAGCCTAACACTGCCGAGTTTGAAGCCGCCGCTAAAACAACCTTAGAGCGTATTAAAAATGCCAGCAGCTTTAATGAGCCAGAGGTACGCGACTTTGATCCCGATGCAAAGCCAGTAAAAAAACAACGTAAACACCATGCAGCTCAAATAACGGAGCATGAGCCAATAGAGGCCGAACATAACACTGTGGAGCCAGTTATTAGCACTCCTGAGCCAGTAACAGCGAGTGAACCGGTTGTAGTTCTACATACGCCAGAGCAAATATCTGACGCTCAATCGACTTTGTATACAACTGAGCAAGACTTTAAAGAACCAGAAGTGCGTACATTTAATCCAAACGCACCATTAGCTGGTGAAAAGCCAATGCCTAAAAAAGAAAATGCGGAGCCTGAGCAAACACAAACAGCACAGCAAATTGATGAGCCACAAAATGAGCCTAAAAAAGCAGACAGTAGCAACCCATTTGCTAACTTATCGCTAGATTCAAGTTGGGATCCTGACTCGACTGAAAAGCCAAAAATAGAAGAGAAAAAACGCGCCCCTAAATCGCAAGCATTGATAGATGCAGAAGAGCGCGCTAAAAATATGCAAACCAAAGAGTAAATTTACTGTAGCGCCTTACAAAGTGAGGCGCTGTTTTAGTAACTAAATAATTAACTGCTTTTTCATCCCGTACTACTTACACTCTTGTGCCATCCTTAAATACGCTTTAGCAATTAGAAGCTTCGCTTCTCGCGCGAGCAAGCTGGGCGCCTAGTGCAATATTCAAGCTTGCGAGTCTTTTGTAAGCGTATAACTTGTTGACGCGGGGGCGCAGTGCATACATTTAACTGGTGGTATTTTTAGGCTGGAGTTTACGGCTACGTTATCCGTAGCCTTGAATTAAAATAACTTGGTCAAGAGGTCTTAGTTAACAGCATGTGCGGTACGTTTATTTTTAAGCTTTAACCCGCCAATTAATAGCAGTGGCCCTATAAACATAGCAAGGCCATACACGCCGCCGGTAACTGCATATTCGGGTTTATTCAAAAAGCTAATAGCAATTAATATGGCAAGCGATGCATTTTGAATCCCGACCTCAATAGAAAGCGTCAGCGAGTCGGTTATATCAAACCTAGAAAGCTTAGCGATAAACCACCCTACCACCATAGAACCTATATTTAACGCTAGGCATGCCCAAAATACATCATCGAATGAGCTAATTAATAAAGCTCGCTCTTTTATTACCAATGCGGCAATCATCATGAGCATAAAAAACAACGAAAAGCGCCTAAAAAACGGCTCTGTTTTAATGGCAAAATCACTCTTAAAATGACGTAGCCAAATCCCAATAGCCACTGGCACTAAAGTAATAAAAAACAGCCCGAGTGAAGTGGTTAAAATTGAAAAACTAGCATCGTCTGCTGGTGCAAACTGGTTTATAGCAAAGCCAATAATAAACGGCGTGGTTATTATGCTAATAGCTGTAGAAGCCGCGGTAAGGCTTACCGAAAGGGCTAAATTAGCTTTAGCGAGCTGACTCACTACATTTGACATAGTGCCGCCAGGGCACGCTGCTAATATCATTAATCCTATTGCTATTGGCGTGGGTAAATTAAGTAAATAGCATAAGCCTAAAGCAAGCAGCGGCATGGCAATAATTTGGCCAACCAAACCCATTACAATCGCAAGAGGCTTTTTAAAAAGCCGAGTAAAGTCATTTACAGTAAGCCCAAGCCCCATGCCAAACATAATAAGTGCTAGGGCGAGTGGAAGTACAACCTCTGTTAAAATTGATGCATTCAAATTAGGCAACCTCGTTTATTTTTGTTTTTATAACGAGTACTTCGTAATTAAATGAATAAGGCGTTAGTAGCGTTTTTATTTGCTCTTGTAGTGCACTTAACTCATCTTCATTTACTAAAATATTCGCTTTGATGCCTAACTTTTTATCAGCAAATACGTTTACCTGCACGGTTTTATTTTTTAAATTTGTGCTAATTATCTCTGTTATCGTTTGTTTAATTTCAAGACAAACTAGCTCCGGTTTATAAATTTTACCTACAGCCGTCAACGGTATTTCATCAATAATATAAATAGCTTTTGGTACTGCTGCACGTTCAGGTACGTTAGCACTAACGTACTTGGTAAGTTCTTCCAGAGTGAGTACACTTTGTGGTCTTAATGTCACGTAAAGTACCGGCACTTCGCCTGCGTAGCTGTCAGGGCGAGGAACTGCTGCTGCAAGTGTTACATCACTATGGCTTGTTGCGGCGTCTTCAATCATTTTAGGGTCAATATTATGCCCGCCACGAATAATCAGCTCTTTTTGCCTGCCACATAATGATACATAGCCGTTGTCATCAATTTTTCCTAAATCACCGGTTCTAAAATAATTTTGGCCATTTTCGTCAACAACCCATGCATCTTGATTATGTACGTCTTCAACGTATCCCGGAAATACGTTATTTCCGGTAATAATTATTTCGCCAACATCGAGCGTGTCGCATACTTTTATAAGTTTGCCTTGCTCGTTTATTTCGGCAATTTTAAGCGTAATGCCAGGTATTGGTAGCCCTACTGATGCCTCGGTATTTATTGGATTTACTGGCATTAAGGTACTTACCGAGCTGCCCTCGGTTGAGCCATAACCTTCAACGAGTGGTGTATTAGTGAGTTTAGTAAATAACGCTTGTAGGTCTGATGAAAGCGGCGCTGCACCACAAATAGCAAACTTCATTTTAAGAGGCGGTACAGTAATTTTTTGCGAAGTAATTTGCTCAACCATGGCTGCGTATACCGTAGGTACTGCCGTCATTACGGCTACATCGTAATTATTAATTATAGTGAGCAAGTTTTGTATTATGTTTTTACCCCTAAAGCCTGAAGGGCTTGCTAGTAAAATTTTACAGCCTTTCATTACCGAGGCTATGCCCGTTGCCACTGCCGCATTTACATGAAAAATAGGCAAGCCAACCAGCATAGTATCACCCGCGTTTACCGGCGAAAGTAAATTAACTTGGCCTGCGTTTGTGAGCTGGTTTAAGTGTAAGTGCTTGGCAAGTTTTGGTAAGCCAGTTGTACCACCTGTATGAAAATACGCACACACGTCGCTTTGCTCAGGCAAAATAAAACTAGCCGTTTGAGTATTTTGCGCCGCTAATAACTTTTTAAAACCATACACCGGTACTTTATTATTTTGCGAGCAAGCAATGTCCTCACCAAATAAACTAATAACCGCTTTTAAACCGGGTATATGCTCTTTAATCGCCATTACTTTTTGCCAAATATCGCTACCTGGCACAGGCCCTAGAGCAATAATTACTTTGGTATTAGCAGAGATCATAATTTCTTTCATTATGCTTTCATCTAATAATGGATTGATTGGATTAGCAATACCAGCAGCTTCGGCTGCCCACAACGATACATACGTTTCAGGAAAGTTAGGTAGCACAAGTGAGGTAACATCTTTTTTAGTAATACCTAACGAATACAGACCATTGGCAAGCCCCGTTACGTTATTAGCAAGCTCTTTGTAGCTCATTTTACGATGCGGGTTTGCAAAACTCTTACCTTTAAAGGTCATTAAAATACGATGAATAAGCTTTTTAGAAAATGGAATTTGCGCTTCGCTGATACAATCGCCATCTAAAATATATTCAATTGCAGTGGCTTCACCAAAGCTTTTTGATGATTGTAAAATGGCATGATAAGTGGAGCGAGGAAGTTGCTCTGGGGATATTTCAGCAAGATTTAAATTGCCAACATCGGCGTGGTTTTTAATTGTTGTTATATTCATAAAACCCTCAACGTATTTTTATAATGTGTGTGTTTGTATGTGAGTGCATAGTTGTATAAACGCGACTGTGCTGTGTGGGCAACAACCGCGTGAAATTTAGTCTATCAAAAAATAGCTTACTGCCTATGGATTAATCTAAAAAGCTGTTGTCTTTTGCAGCAACCACCTGATACATAGGCTGAAAATTCCCCCACGTTACAAGTTCTGAACCATTGGCTTGTTTTGTATGTAGCGCTACGTCGTGTGAAATTAGTTTTGGCTCGCCTGCAGCTTGCGCTAATAACTGGCTTTGGCAACAGCTATCTAGCAATACAAAATTGGCGACTGCGGCATCAACCGACGAACCCGCAGTTAGCAAACCATGGTTTTGTAAAATAACAGCGCAGTTATCAGCAAGTGATTTTGCAATCATATCGCCCTCTTCGCTGTCGGCTACTACGCCGCTAAATACATCAAACACACTATGGTTTTCGTAAAATACGCAGGCATCTTGCGAAATAGGTTTAAGTAGCTCACCTAATGCTGAAAATGCACGGCCATAGCGAGTATGTGCATGGGCAACTGCATTTACACTTGGATGCGCCATGTGAATACGCGAATGAATTGCAAACGCAGCATTATTAATGGGCGTACTGCCTTCAATAATATTACCTTTATGATCGACCCTAATTAGGTCAGACGCTTTAATATGCGCAAAGTGCATACCAACAGGGTTTACCCAAAAAGTGTCAGGCTCGATGCAATCACGAAGTGTAATATGCCCGGCAAGGCCTTCATCAAAGCCATACATAGCAAAAACCCTAAACCCAGCAGCTAGTCGCTGTTTCTCGTAAGTGCGTTGTTGCTCAAGGTCCTCGAATTTAGGCGGCATAATAAGTTTAAATTTATCGCTGCCTATGGTCATTTTTGCGGCTTGTTGCTCAAGTGTACTGCTCATAATAATCCTAAATTAAACTCTGTTGACTTTAGTTTAGTCTCGCTTATGATAAATAGAAGTGATGTTAATTAATGGTTAAACATAAATACTATGCATGGAAAGATAGATTTAAACCTGTTTGTAATTTTAAAAACAGTATACCAAGAAGGCAATATTACCAGTGCGGCCGACAAACTACATTTAACACAACCTGCTGTTAGTCATGCACTTTCTCGCCTTAGGGATAAGTTTGACGATCCTTTATTCATTCGCCACGGCAGGCGTATGGTGCCCTCTCCTTTTTGCCAAAAAATAATACTGCAAGTTATTGAGTCGGTACAGGTGTTGGAGGCCACCATGAATAGCGAAAGGCTATTTGATATTGCCGCTTTTAAGCGTGAAATTAAATTTGGCTTTAGAGATATTTTAGAGTCGATATTTTTTCCACCACTCATGAATGACTTACTTACTAATACCCCTAATATCACTATTAATAGCCGTCAGGTTTCTCACGTTGATATGGAAAAGTCACTCGAAAACCAAGATCTCGATATAGTCATAGATGTACTTACGCCAACCAGCAACCACATAAAAAACACTTTTATTTGTAACGAACACTTTTCACTTATTTGCAGACGCGATCACCCAATATTAAATGATTTAACCATAGAGAATTACGCAAAAGCGTCGCATGCGGTTGTATCGTTAAAGGGTGCACAGGTAGATTTAATTGATATGGCGCTTGCTAAACATGCATTAGCGCGCAACGTAGTACTGAGGTGTGAGCATTATTTTGCGGCAACTAAAGTAATAAGCCAAAGCGACATGATAATGACCATGCCAAACTCGTACGCGCAGGTATTAAAACAACAATTGCCGGTGCATGTAACCAGCTTACCGTTTGATGTGCCGCTAATGCCCGTACACATGTACTGGCACGAACAAGCACAAAACGACTTAGTAAACAGTTGGATGCGAGATAAACTACTCGCTTTGGCGCAGCAGCTTATCCCAAAAGAAAAACTTAAAAACGGTAATTAAATTGAGCGTGATAGCTACGCCCGCGTTCAGACAAAAAACGATGTGCGTAGCTAATTACAGGCACGTCGTTCGCTTGCGAAAACGTTTGTTTATCGGTTAGGTTTTTAGCTAATAACGATACCGACCAATTCCCTTCACTGCTACCAAGCTCTACGCGTAAATTAAGTTTTTCGTAGGCGCTTTGCTGCGCTATTGGGTCAAGATCTTGTTCTAAAAAGTAATCATCACTAAAGTTAAGCGCCAAATTACTGCTTAGAGTAAGGTTTGAAAATACCTCTGTATTGTAATCAATCGCTATATTGCCTGAATAATCGGGAGCAAATGCGCCGGTTTTTCCTGTTAAATCTTGAAATTCCTGTCCAAGTAACTCACCTTGCATAACCGTTGGTGAAGCACTGGCGTATTGCTCGTATTCAAAATCAAGTAACGCAAGATTTGCCGATACCTGCCAGCTTTCATTTATTGCCCAGCGCGAGTCTACTTCAATCCCTTTTACTTTAGTTTCGGCAGCATTTTTAACCACAAACGCATTACCATTAAATTCAGATACTTGTAGATCGTCGTACAGGGTGTAAAACACTGTCGCGTTTACTTCTAATACATTTTTAATTGGCTCGGCTTTTATGCCAAATTCAAAGTTTGTGGCTTTTTCATCATCAAACTCAAAACCTGAATTTTCATCAACCGTATTACCTTGTGAGGCATTTAGTCCTGAGCCATCAAAGCCACCGGCTTTGTAACCTATGCCTGCGCTTGCAAATAGCATGGTGTCGTCAAACCCTAAATACTGCACACTAATATTAGGTGATAAGTGCGACTCATCACGCTTAGCAGCAAGGTTATGTACACCCGCTCCCGAAAGCTGCCCTGCAATAGTGGGCGCGGCCACATTAGCAAATTGCTGTACGGCTTGCGGTGTATTGGGCTCAAATACGCTATATACACTTTGCACACTACTCACTTCTTTTTCTTCTTTTTGATAACGCAGGCCAAAATTAGCGCGCCATTGCTCGCTTACATTCCACGTAAGGGCTGTAAATGCTGAGTAGCTTTTTTGGTCTTGATCAAATAGTGCATTTACGCCCAGTGATGTGCCAGGCAACTGTGGAATAAGTAACGATGCGCCAAATAAAATATCGTTTGGGTGCTCAAGCTCGCTGCTCATATAAAAAATACCCGCAACGTATTCAAGCGTGCGTCCTGTTGGCGAACTGACTCTAAACTCTTGAGTAAACTGGTTATAGTTTTCTAAGTAGTCTTGTTTTATAAGCGGGACTTCTGAAAAGTCGGCATCAAAAGTTGAGTCCCAATCATACTCGCTATAAGTGGTAACTGAGGTAAATTCGTATTCGCCATGATTATAGGTTAACTGTAATGAGGCATTATCAAGCGTGGTTTTACTTTGTTCATTAAGACCACCTGGGTGGCCATCTCCCGATACCGAACTTGTGTAATCAAGGCCCGTATCGTCACTAAGTAAAAATGAGCGGTACCCCACATTCCCTGGATTTGTAGGATCGCTTGCTATTTGTAAATCGCGGTTGGGTGTATCAATAATATATTGATAGCGCGAGCCATGCGATTCAAACTCACCGTGTTCCCACTTAAACAATGCGTTTATATCATCGTTTATTTGCCAATCTACAGACAAACGCGCCCCCGATGAATCGTTAGATTGCTCATCACTTTGGCGCGCTTGGTTATATAAAAAGCCATCTACCGAGTGATCAAATGCGGCAATGCGTATGGCTAAATCATCATTTATAGGAATATTTATAACGCCGGTAAAACGCTTTTCGTTATCTGATCCAAACTCTGCCGACACATTGCCCTCAAACACATCGGTTGGCGAATTTGAAATCATACTAAATGCGCCTGCAGTGGCATTTTTACCAAACATAACCGACTGCGGGCCTTTAACAAGCTCCAAACGCTGCATATCTAAAAATGGAAATTTAGCCTGATGTCCGCGCCCTAAATAAACGCCATCTTTGTACATAGCAACTGATTGTTCAAAACCCGAATTAGTGCCTGAGCCAATACCGCGTACAAAAATACGCTTACTGCTTGAGGTTTCGGTTATATGTACGTTGGGTAGGCTTTCGCTTAGGTCGAGTAAATCGTCAACGCTGTTTTTATCGAGGTAATCGCCAGAAAGTGCTTGAATAGAAGTAGGGATGTCTTGCAGTGATTGCACCCGTTTTTGAGATGTAACGGTGATGGTTTCTAGCTCGTTTTTATTTACTTTATTCTCGGCGGCTTGTGCCATGCCCACGCTTAATGCGCTGAGCGTAAATAAAGTAAGTGCTTTGTGCTTTAAAAAAGAGTGTTTTAAAAAAGAGTGTTTTAAAATTGTGTGTGACTGTGTGTGTTCAGTAATCATAGCTGCAACTCCATTATAGAGGTTATTTTTATTGGATAATTTTGCGTCTATTTCATACTGACGAGTCTTAAAATAAATAACAGTGATGTTTATTTATTCAGCACTATTAGTAATATTTATAGTTGAGCTAAAAAAGTTTAGTTTTAAAGGGGGTTAGAGCGGGTTAAAAAATACCTGTGGATTAGCAGTTTTATTTGCTATTGCTGAGCTTGGGGTGTTTGCTGCATTTATAAAGGCAGTAAGCTGTGGTGCATTTTCGCAAAAAATAATGTCGAGTGCTAAGCGGTTTTTACCGTATAAACCTCGGTGAATCATATTGGCTGAAAACAATAATAAGTCACCCGCATTTAGCTTAATTGTTTTACCTGTAGTTAAGTTATCGCTTGGCAGTTTATTATTTTTTGCAAGACGTACATTGAGCTCCTCTAGGGTATCCCAACTTTTATGTGACTGGGGCACAAGCTCAATACCTGGCTCGTCTTGTAGGGCTAGCCGGCAATGTAATACATCGGGGCCGTTTAACGCGGCTTGTTGCTGAGCTAGATTTAAATGGTATTGCATATCGCGATGCCAATAATTTTTTTGCCTTACATTAACGGGATCAAAAAATAACTGAGTATTTAAAAACAGCGGCTCACTAATCGCATCTTTTACACGCTTAATTAATTTACCATTGGCGATTAAATTAAATAAAATTTTGTTTTGCTGCGCTGTTAAATACTCACTATTTGTTATGCCTGAGCTATTAATTGCGCGAGATTTATAAAACTCACGGTTGTTAGTTTTCCACTTTGCATGAAAGCTATTAATTATTGGCTTAATTTTATTTAGCTCTTTGGCGCTGTAAAGCCCCTTTACAAGTATGTAACCATTTGTTTTATAACTGTTCATTGTGGCTCTTTGTTTAATATTTTAGCCACACGAACGCTTAGCTCTGGCAATACTGTTTGCTCAAACCATGGGTTCTTTTTAAGCCAAATATTATTACGAGGGCTTGGATGTGGAAGCACTAAATAGTTTGGCCAATACTCACGCCACGATTTTACCAACTCAGTAAGTGGCAACTTTTTAGTGCTCGGTAAGTGATACACCTGCGCGTATTTACCAAGCACTATTGTCAGCTCAATATTTGGTAGTGCAGCTAATAATTGCTCACGCCATGCCGGTGCGCATTCTTTTCGAGGTGGTAAATCACCCGACTTACCCCTACCCGGATAGCAAAAGCCCATTGGCAAAATGGCTATATTATTGGCGTTATAAAACTCATCACGTGTTAGCCCAAGCCATTCTCGTAGCCGGTTGCCGCTTGCATCATTAAATGGCACTCCGGTTTCGTGAACTTTTATACCAGGTGCTTGGCCCGCAATTAAAATACGTGCGTTTGGGCTAAATTGTATTACTGGGCGAGCACCCAAAGGTAAATGAGGTTCACAGATCACGCATTTACTAACTTGATCCATTAATTGGTGACTATTCATGTTTATTTGGCCTTAAATGCTTAATATTTATCCTAAATGGCCATTTAGGATAAATGAGTTGGTAAAAAATCGGTTTATTTTATCTAAAACGAGTGTTAGTTAGTAAAATCGTGATCTTTAAGCTAAATCGAGCTACAGCCCTTATAAAACCTAATGCTTGTCTGCCCATACAGCAAACTCGTTCCCGCTTGGCTCTGCAAAATGAAACCGACAACCACCCGGAAATTCAAAAATGGGCTTTAATATTGTGCCGCCATGCAGTCCTATTTTTTTGTAGGTATCGTGAATATCATTGCTATAAAAAACCAAAAGCGCAGCCCCGTTTTGAGTAAGCGATTTAAGCGGTGCGTTAAAAAATCCACCATCGAGCCCTTGGCCGCTAAACGCCGTGTATTCTGGGCCGTAGTCAGTAAACTGCCAATTAAATACATGACTAAAAAAAGCTTTAGTAGCAGGTAAGTCACATGCAGGAAACTCAACGTAATTTAGTTTTTCGTGATCACTCATCGTTATTTCACTCTTTATTTTTACTCAGTTTATTAACCTTAAGTTTTACATACAGTCTGTGCAATATCATTAAACAATAACAGATCAGTATTTTACTAAGTAACTTGAACTCTGGATAATAAATCTATCTCGAGCAGCTATTTTCAGCGCTAGAGAAAATAAATTTAAATATCATCATAATTCAATACGTATAAAACCTGTTAACCAAGGTTCAGGTTAAGTAAGAAGGATAATTTACTAAAAGTTAGTCGCCGTAAATGAGAATAGCTATCTTTTGTATTTGTAACATATATAATAGCGCCTTTGTTTTATCCTCAGCTTTAAATAAAGGGATTAATTAACTATGCAGGCACCTTTGCACAGTGCGCCATTCGATAAGGTTAACGTAATTGCGCTTATAGTAAAAAGCGTAAGCAGTTATCGAGTTTTGGTATTTTTACGTTTTTTTATTGCCATAATTGGTGGCTATGCCTTTACCTCTGCAAGTACTGCGTTATTAAGTTTTGTATTGCCAATAGCTAAGCAAGACGCTGTACTGTTTAGTGTTTCAATCAGCATTTTAATTTATGCCGTCGTATTTATTTATGCCTTTAGCGTTAAATCATTAAAAACAGTGTGGATCAGTATTTTACTAAGTACAGGTGCGTTTATCGGATTGCTTGTATTACTAAAGGGTTGGGTATGAAAGACAGCTTTTTCAGATCAATGACTTGGTTACACACTTGGGTTGGATTACTTGTTTGTTGGTTATTATATTTAATATTTTTTGCCGGAACACTTAGCTTTTTTAGAGACGAAATAACGTTATGGAATCAACCTGCCATACATAATGTGCAAGCCCAAACACAGCGTATAGAAGCACAAAAACAACAAATAATTACCGGATTTGATTACCTAGCAAACCATGGAGCTAACTCACCAAGCTGGCGTATTACGTTGCCCGAGCCGCGTATTCCTTACCTAGTTTATGGCTATGCAAAACCAAAAGAACCAGGCCAGCGCCGCAGTCAATTTAAAAACACCCAGCTAAACCCTAATACTATGCAAGAGCTTGAGCCCTTTGTAGATACTAAAGGCGGTAACTTTTTTTACCGATTGCATTTTGACCTACATTATATGGATGCAATAACAGCGCGTTGGGTTATATGCTTTGCTAGCTTTTTTATGTTGATTGCCATTATATCGGGCGTGGTTATTCATAAACGTATTTTTAAAGATATGTTTAGCTTTAGGCGTAACAAAGGTAGCCGCAAGTGGTTAGATGCCCACAATTTAAGCTCTGTGCTTGCCCTTCCTTTTCATTTAATGATTACTTACACGGGCATGATTACGCTCATATTTATGTTGTTCCCCTACCCTGCGCAAACAGCTTACGATAACGCTATGCGTGGCTTTTTTAACGATGTAACCCCTCGTAATACCATGACCGATAAAGCCAAAGGCGAATCATCAATGGTGCCGATTCAAAGTATTTTAGATCAGGTTTATACTAAGTGGCCTCATGCAGATATTACCCGTGTACAAGTTAACCAACCCAATATGGCAGCTTCAACAATTACCGTATTAGTAAGCGCAGGTAAAACACTACGAGACCAAGCACCACGCTTAATATTTAGTGGTGCTACAGGGCAAATGGTCGCTAAAACTGATGACGAACTAACTAATAGCAAAGCGCTTTACGAGTCACTAAATTCAATGCATACAGGCCGATTAGCTACGTGTTTGTTGCGCTGGTTATACGTATTAGGCGGTATTGCAGGCTGTGTAATGATTGGCTCTGGTTGCATAATGTGGGCTAAACGAATTCGCGAGCGAACTAAAAATAACGCTAAACCTTCGTTTGGTTTAAAGCTAGTTGAAGGGTTAAACCTAGCCACGATTATGGGTTTACCTCTGGCAACGTGTGCATTTTTTATTGCTAACAGACTACTTAACCCAACTACTGCAGAGCGCGCCGATAAAGAAATACTCGCGTTCTTTTTAACATGGCTAGCGGTGGCTGTTATTGCCCTTTTAAAGCGCGATACACTGCAATGGCGAGTTATGGCTGCTATAAATACTGTTGCATGCTTAAGTGTACCGGTTATTAATGCCCTTACAACCAACGGTAATATAGTTAGCTATTTGATGCACAAACAGTGGGCTTTATTTACTTTTGATGCACTGTTTTTATTGTTTAGTATATTGTTTTTTATACAAACCGAAAAATTACGTACTGCTAAAAACACCTCAAAAATAATTAGCCCTAACCAATCTAATAATCTTAAAAGGCAAAAATCATGATTGATTTACTTGGTTTTAGTCTGTGTTTGTTTGGTTTTAATGGTTTTGCACTGGCTAAGTTTAATCATTTTAAAGATGTATTTAAAAAACGCCCTACAGAATTACAAAGTAAAAGCCTGCTATTTATTGCTTGGATCAGTATTTTACTAAGCTTAGTACTTTGCGTAGCAACTCAAAGTGGTTATGGCGCGTTACTTTTTTGTGGGTTTATGTCGCTAAGTGTACTGTTTTTAATGGTTTTTTATAATTTTTTAGTAGGCTACGTAAAGTGGTTTAGTGTTTTAAATAGCGTGTTAGTTGTACTAAGTGGGTTGTTTTTAACGTTAAACTAGCCTTAATTAGTAAAAACGTGATCCGTTACTTTCCCATAGATTAGGGCGTGTTGATCTTTGGTGGGTGAATTTGCAGCAGACTGTTTGGTATTTAGGCAAGGCAGAGCCTATGTAGTGTGGTTATTCCCCATAAATAGGCGATAACGCAGCATAAATACCAAACATGCGATGCCCTTTGGGTTCTTTCTAGGGACGATTAACTCTTTGTTGCCTACATGGACGTCGGTAAGGGGCGTGAGCAGGACGCGGAAGCTTTGCTCGGTTTTACTTAGCCCACTAGGTTACAAACCTCGCGCCGCGATTTGATCGCCCCTAGATTGAACAGATTTCAATCCGCAAAGTTCAACACGCCCTAGGCAAAAAAAATGGCAAGCTATATAGCTTGCCAACAATAGGGGGGATATTCAGTGTTTCCAATACTTGCTGTCTCACGGCAAGTACACACAATATAACCATAATATATTTAAGTTACTTTACAGTTAGGTGACGTTTTTATTACTACTGTAAAGGGGCTTTACATTGTTTATTGCTCAACCCAAATTATTTCATCGGTAGCAAAGCCCAACTCTTTCGCTTTAGTTAAAAAGTGCTCTTTAAGCTCTTTGCTAACCGTTGGTGTACGCGATAAAAACCATAAGTAATCTTTGTTGTAACTGGTTATAAATGCATATTGGTAATCGCCTTGGTCAAGCTCAAAAATAACGTAAGCGCCGTAAAATGGACCAAAAAACGAGACTTTAAAATGCCCTGTGTCGGTGTTTTCAACAAACTTAGCTAAGCCCTCAGCTTCATCCCACTTTTTATCATCCGTTAAATAGCCTTTGTTAAGGACCTTTACTGTGCCGTCGTCGTTAATAGAATACGTAGCGGTAACTTGCTCCATACCTTCTTCAAATGAGTGATTGAGCCGCGCTATTTCAAACCATTTGCCTTTATACTTTTGTATATCAAAGTTTTTAACGGGTGTTATTCCCTCAGGGGGGCTGGTGCAGGCACTAAGAAAAAATAGACCAGTAATAAGTAAACCGTATTTTATAGCCTTCATGTAAGCTCCTTTTCGATTATGTAATTTATGCTATTTCACAAGAATAAAATTTGCTATAGGATCGTCTTAATTCTAAAGCAATAAAAATGACCATAGCATGAAAATTTGGGTAGATGCAGACGCGTGTCCTGTCGTTATAAAAGAAATACTTTTTAGAGCGGCAGAGCGTATGAAAATCGACACTATTTTAGTGGCTAATCACGCAATGCGTATTCCGCCGTCAAAATACATAAGCCGCGTTCAAGTATCGTCAGGCTTTGATGTAGCCGACGACGAAATAGTGAAACGTATTGAAAAAGGCGATTTAGTTATTACTGGCGATATACCGCTGGCGAGTGAAGTAATTGATAACGGTGGGCAGGCGCTCAACCCGCGTGGCGAGCTTTACACCACGGAGAATATTCGCTCAATACTTAACGTACGCGACTTTATGGATACTATGCGCTCAAGTGGTGTAGAAATGAGTGGCGGGCCGCCTCCACTTAGTCAAACCGACCGTCAAAATTTTGCTAATAATCTCGATCGTATTTTAGCGCAAAACAAGGCTAACTAACTTGAATACCCAATTAGTTGGCTTAGGCGATACGCAATTTAGCGTGGCAGTGTATGTAGCAAAAGCGCCGCCAATGCCGTTTTTTGAAACACTTCAATGCCTTGAACCGGTTATAAACGAGCAAATAAATACCATAAACCAGCACTGTGGTAATGGTTGGCGAAAAGTATTTAACGTATACGCCAAAGTATTGTTTGCCCTACCAAGCGAGCACTATTCATTTGCTAAACAAGCGCCTACTTGGCAGCAATATCGCGATGAGTTTTTGCTTCAAAAGAATAGTAAAACGGCCCTGTTATTTAGCGCGCCTAATATTACTATTACGTGTGCCCATAAATCTTCTAGCAATAAAAACCAGCTACACATAATTGCTGGGCGTACGCACGCTAAAAGCTTACTCCAACAAGGTAAGCTTAATGCGCAATTTAATTGGCTCGACGACGAGTTTGCAATAGATACAGCCAACAACATTATCGTATGCCCGTATTTTGATTACAGGCAGCTAAGTAATATAAAAATAGCTAGGCTTAGCGAGCTAGTTGCAAAACTAAAAAATAGTTAAAAGTAACTAAATGTACACGTACTAAACAAAGGTAGTGGTGCTTAGCTTAAAAGCTGAATCTGCCACTTATAAAAAATATATTATTTGGATTTTAAATTATGACAGAAAAAGAAAAAATGCTATCTGGTCAGTATTATGACCCAAGTGACCCTGAGCTTATTGAATTACGATTAAAAGCTAGCTTAAAAACGGAAACGCTAAACCAAACAAGTGTTATTCATTTGGATGAAAGAGCTCAAATTATACATGCGTTATTTGGCTCAACAGGAAAACAAGTTCATGTAGAGTCATCATTTAATTGTGATTATGGGTCAAATATTCATGTAGGTGAAAATTTTTATGCTAATTTTGGCTGCGTTATTTTAGACGCTGCGGAAGTTAATATTGGTAACAATTGTTTTATTGCGCCACAGGTTGGAATTTATACCGCTACACACCCTATAAACCCAGTTGATAGAAGAAGTGGGCTCGAATATGCAAAAACAATAACAATAGGAAATGATTGTTGGATTGGTGGTCATGCAGTCATAAATCCAGGCGTTACTTTAGGTAACAATGTAGTTGTTGCGTCGGGTGCTGTTGTTACAAAATCGTTTGGCGATAACGTTGTTATAGGTGGGAATCCTGCAAAAATAATAAAAATGATTGAAAGTTAATTTGCTCAACTTAAAAACTAAGCGACTCTTTAAACTTACTCCTTTTATAGTATTTAATACCAATTCCGTTAAGTATGTGATCTAAATTTTACGCCGAAAAAATAATTCAGTTCTAGGCGTAAATTGATGTAAATGGTTGTTCCCTTTGCGAAATTTACAACAAAGAAATGGGTTGTTTTAGCAAGTAAAATAGATCAGCTATTTATTGGAATGGTATAAGCTTAAACCAATCGCCAATAGAGCCTTAAAATTTGATCGGTGTTTGGGATATTGTCGAAAAAATAATAGTTAAACGAGATAGTAATTTAATTAAAAAACAGTTTGAAAATAGACTTACTTATTTGAATTGAATTGAATTGAATCTGCCAATTGAATTGAATTAGGTTAATAGGAGCGACCATGGCTGGAATTTTAGAGTTAAACCAATTATTAAAATCAATGCAGCCAGAGCTTAAGCAAGGCGAGTATATTTTTTGTTGCTTGGCAGGAAAGCTCGCTGATTATATTCATTTAGAGCCACTTGCTACTTATGTAGAAGAAGAAGGGCTAACTCTTATATTAAAAGCTGAAACCGCCGATAAAGCCGGTATTACCTTTGAGAGTAAATATAATTTAATTACTCTTAACGTGCATTCAAGCCTTGAAGCAGTAGGGTTAACCGCTGCGGTATCTGCAAAGCTCACTGAGCATGGTATTAGTGCTAATGTGGTAGCTGCGTTTTATCACGACCACATTTTCGTACAAACAGATAAAGCACAAGCCGCTATGAAAGCACTTGGCGAGATTGGTTAGGATTGCTGGCATAGCAACATGCTGAGTGATGTTGATATTAGAGCGACGGGTGGCGCTTCACTTAATCGATCTACGTTTCATAATGCTCTTGTCTTAAAAGCTTTATTAAAACCGCTTTATTTTTTATTACAAATAATAACTCTCAAATCACTCAACCACCAACTTTGATACTACCCATTTATGAAGCGGGTTTTTATTGTAGCGCGGATGCCATGCGGCTATTACGTCAAACGGCGCGGGTAACTGTAGCAGCTCTATTTTTACTAGCTCTGAGCTTACTGCGCGTGAGGGTAAAAATGCGATAGAGTCGGTTGTTTCTAGGTACATCGGCACAATAGAAAAACACGGTGCCGACACCACTACGTTACGCGTTAAATCAAAGCTTTTAAACCAATCGTCAATAGACCCTTTAAAATTTGGACGCGAAGGCGAGGCAATAATACTTGGATAACTGGCGATTTCAGCAAGGCTTGGCTTAGTTCCTGCTATTGATGAATTCGGCGAGGTAACACAAATATGTTGCTCCTCAAACAATTTAATAATGGGATAAGTACTTGGGATATAGTCAGGAAATGCAATAGCAAGGTTTACTTTGCCGCTTTCCATTAAATCGTGCAGGCTGTCTATCTCGAAGTCTCTTATTATAAGCTTTAAATTTGGCGCTTGTGCCCGGAGTACTTTAACTAATGCTGGTAAAACGACTTGCTGTGCGTAGTCGGTAGCGGCTATTACAAACTCATCATTAACTGTTTTTGGGTCAAATATTTTAGGTGCTAATAATGCCTGAAAGTCGTTTAGGAGTTTGTCTATGTCTACCGACAACTCCTCTGCATAAGGTGTAGGCACAAAGCCAGTGGTTTTTCTCAAAAACAGCTGGTCGTCAAACACATCGCGTAACTTTTTTAGTTGCTCACTCACTGCTTGTTGGGTTAAGCCCAATTTACTCGCTGCTTTTGAGGCGTTCTTCTCGCGAATGAGCGCTTGGAAAATACGCAATTGTTTTATATCTAATCGGTCTAACTTGCTCATGCCGCTGCCAGTGTTATTTAGTAATAATATTTAACTTATCACATAACCAAATTATCTTGTATCTCTTACATAAAAGGGTTGTTTCTAATTGTTAAAATACTCCCTTACTATGCTCCTACACACTAAAGTGAACAAATGATTGGAGCAAACAATGAAAACAGTAATTTTAATAGGCGCACTAGGTAAAATGGGTCAAGCGGCATTAACCGGTTTATCTAAGCATAAAGTAATTACAGCGGGTCGTTCGGGCGATGTGGATCATATTGTTGATATTACCAGCGAGCAATCAATTACTGAACTGTACGAAAAAGTAGGCCATTTTGATGCAGTAGTTAATACCGTAGGTTTATGTGAGTACGAAACGTTTGCAGATATGAGCGAAGCCCAGTGGATGAGCACTATTATGAGCAAAATGATGGGGCAAATTAACCTTGTACGCATTGGTCAAAAGTACATTGCCGATAGCGGTTCATTTACGCTAATTAGCGGTATTTTAAACGTTAAACCTATTCCGTTTGCGATTGCTGATGCAACAACTAGCGGCGCAATAGATACGTTTGCAAAATGCGTATCACTAGAAATGCCACGTGGCACACGTATTAATGTGGTTAACCCTACCGTACTTGAAGAAGCATGGGACGTATACGGCGAGATGATGCCAGGTTTTCAACCAGTGCCAGGCAAGCTTGTAGGTAAAGCGTTTGAGCGTTCGGTTGATGGCTTTATTACTGGCGAAGTTATTTTTGTAGATGCATAACTACCCGCCATATTGGTGAGAGATGCTAGCAAACTAATAAGCGCTTTGTATTTACAGTAGCTGCAAAGCGCTTTAAAACATATTTTAATAGGTGATGAGATGAAAAAATTAATACCCGTATTTGCTATATTATTGGCTGCAGGTTGTGCCAACGTAGCCCCAAGCTCGCAATATGCTAGCGAGCCAGGTGCCGACTCTAATAAAGAATGTAAAACAATACCGCGCCATAAGCACACAGTTCAGTGGTGTAAGCCACATTCTTCTAAATAGATCGATAAATTAAACTACATACCCACTAAAACCTAGCGCTTTAAAATATAGCTTTGGAATACCAAATTTGCACTCATTTAGCAGCTCGCTAAAGCGCATTCTATCGAGTGGGTAAAACTCATTTTCTAAATCGTGTCCCATTTGTGTTTTACCGGTTTCGGTTAAACCTAATTGCGCACACGTGGTAAGTTGAGCTTCGCGCTCAAACGTCGTTTCGGGGCGCATTAAATCAGCAATATAAAGGAGTGCATCTTTTTTAAGATTGCCCTTCATTGCTTTTAATAGCTGCTTTTTATCGCCATTGTCTTGTACAAAATGCATGACTAATAAACATAAAATGGCATCAGCTTTAACTGATAATTTATCAACAGGACCATTGTGAATCGTTACGCGACTAGTTATGCCCTGCTCGTCAAATTGCTGCTTTGCAATTGCTAGCATATCGGCTGATGTATCTTGCGCGGTAAATTGCCATGTTGGGTTTAATGCAGCCAGTGCGAGCACTTCTTTACCTGTGCCTGCCCCTACTACTAAAACATGTGCATTGTCGCTTAGCGTTGCTTGTAGCTGTGCGCTAGTTAGTTGGTGTAATAACTCATAACCTGGGACTAAACGAGTAATGCGGCTATCGTATTGTGTTGCTTGTTCGCCTGTAAATGTTGGCATTTTTAAACTCCCTAATAGCTATATAACTTCAACTGTGGAATATCCACCTGGCTTTTTGGCTACATGCACTTGAGTGGCTACGCGCTCGCTCATTTGTGTTACGTGCGATATAACGCCTACTTTTCTACCTTGTGCTTGTAATGAATCAAGAGCGTCCATTGCAATGCTGAGGGTTTCGCTATCTAACGTACCAAACCCTTCGTCAATAAACAAAGAATTGATTTGTACTTTGTTTGACGAAAGCGATGCTAAGCCAAGTGCAAGCGCTAGTGATACTAAAAATGACTCACCGCCCGAGAGCGTATTAACAGAGCGTTGCTCGTCGGCCATGTCGCGGTCAATAATCGCAATGTCGAGCGTTTGTGCTATTGCCGTTAATTCGTAGCGCTTGTTGAGTGTTTTTAAATGGCTGTTAGCGTAGTGCAGTAATATTCTTAGCGTTTGTGTTTGCGCTAAGTTACGCATTTTTTTACCTTCTTTATCTCCAATTACCTTATTAAGTAAGTGCCACTGCTCAACCTGCGTTTTAAGCGTTGTAAGTTCAGCTTGTTTGCCTTCAAGCGCCTTTGCGTTTTGGTTATGTTGCTCAATGGCAGTATTGGTTGCCAGTAATGAACTTTGCAGCTGTGCTTGTTGCTCGTTTAAGCTGCTTAGTTGCGTACTTAAAGCCTCCGCGCTTTGCGTTGGTTTATCGCTACTGTTGTGTTTTTCAAGCGTAAGTTGCTGCTGTTTTAATGCGGCATTTTCATCGGTTAGCGCTTGAGTTAACTGCTCGTGCTGATTTAAATGCGCTTTAATAACATCGCTACTAAGTGTAAGTAAAATTTTGACCTGTTCGTGCGTCGCATTGCTATATTGCGCTTTAAAGTCAGTAAACCACTGGTTATAACGTGCCTCAAGCGTTGCTAGCTCTTGGCTGTTTTCAAGCAAGCGTTGCTCAACATTTTTAAGCGTTATGGCGTGCTCATCTCGTTGTTTTATAGCGTCGTCATATGCTTTTTGACTCGCTTGAACCTGCGATTGCAGTTGCTCTTGCGCACTTGTAAGTTTTGCTTGGTAGTCGTCTGCACTTATTTGCTCATTATTAAATAAAGCTGAGCGCTCACTTTGCACAGTGCTTAATAGCGCTTTAGCTTTTATGAGCTCTTCATTAAGTGTTTTTAACGACAGCTCGTTGTTACTTATAAGCGGGGTAAGCTGTTTTATTTGCTCATTAGCTGTGTGTTGCTGTTTTTGGCTTTGCTCAAGTTGCGTTTGAGTGTGCTGGTACTGCGTAACCTGCTCATGCAACTGGGTAAGCTCAAGCGTATTGGCTTGTAGTTGCTGCCAAAAATCACTGTTTTCAAATTGACTATTAAGCGTTGTACCGAGCTCACTAATTTGCGCACTTAGTTCGCTATGCTTGCTCGTTATTTGGTTTTGCTGATGTGTAAGCTCAAGCTGTTTATTGCTAAGCTGCTGCTGTACTTGCTGCTCTGCTTTAAGTGCTGCTTGTAGCTCATTTACTTTGGTTTGCAGTGTACGCTGGCGTTTTTGTTGCTCAAAATACTGCGCTTTTTGCTCCGTTAACTGCTTATAAGTGACTTCAAGCTGATCAGGTGTTAAGTCGTTAAGCTCGTTACGTGCGCCTTGCATGGTATTTTTAATGTCGAGCTGTTTAGCTTTTGCTGTTTGTATTATTTGCTCAAGTTGTTTTTGCTCTGCGGTTAATACGGCATCTTGAGTTTGATGTTTATGCAGCTCGTTTTGTGCATGCTCAAATTGCTTTTTGGCGGTATTAAAAGCATTTTCAAAATCAGTAATTAAGTTATTTAATTGCTGATTTTGATTTACCGCGTACGGGTGCTCAGTGGCGCCGCATACTAAGCAAGGCTCATTAGGGCGAAGCTCAGTGCGTAAATGCTCTACGTTTTCGCTGGCTCTTAAACGCGCTTGATTAAGTGCGTACTCGGTGCTTTTAAGCGCTTGCTCACTGGTTATTAAATTTTGGTTAAGTAAAGCGTGAGCTTGCTGGCTTTCATTTAATTGCTGATTAAGTACTTGTTGGCGTTGCGTGCTTTGTTTTAGCTCTGCATTAAATTGCCCGTAACGCTCGCGCTGCTCTTTTAAGTAATCAATACTTTTTAGCTGTACATCACAATGCTCTGCATTAAATTCAGTCAGCTGGTTATTTAATACCTGTAATGCCGATTGATCATTATTAAGTAACGCCTCGCACTGCTGCACTTTATTATTTTGTGTATTTAAAAGATCGCTCTGACTTGCAAGCTCGCTATTAAGAGTTTGGCTTTGCGTAACGTTTGCGGCTAATTGCTGCTGTGCACTTAAGTAGGTAGTAAAGCTTTGCTTATAATAGCTCCAATCTTTTGCTAAAACGTGCAGCTGTGCATGCTCATTAAGCCATTGCTGGCTTTTTGTAGAGTCGGTATTAGCAAGCTCTAACTCGTTACTGCTTTGTTTAAACTGTTGTTTGAGCTCATCAAGTTGCGTTTGCTCTTTAGCTATTTGTGACTCAGTACCTTTTATACTTTGGCTTTGCAAAGCAATGTTGCTGTCGAGCTCGCGCGCTTTAGCGATAACGGGCGCTGCATTTTGTTTTTGCTCATTGGCGTTATTAAGCTGCTCGGTGTGTTTAGTAAGCGCGGTATTACACTCATTAATTACCGCTAAATGGTCAACACTTTTAAGCGTTGTAATTTGCTCATTTTGCGCCGTATTTTGATCTGTTAAAACAGTAAAGCGGCTGCGGTTGTCTTTTATTTCAAGCGCCTGTTTGGCTTGTTTAGCTTGCTCGCTTTGCTCAACGATACTTTCAAGCGCTGAACTTGCTTGTTGCTGCGTTTGCTGTGCTTGGAGTAAGTTTTGCTCAAGCACTGTTGCTTGCTGATACCAGCTAAGTGCTTTTTCGGTTTTGGTCAGCTCTTGTTTAGCGTGTTCGGTTTGCGTTTTTAAATCCGCTAGCTTAGTTTGTTGTAACTCAAGTTCTTCGCTCGTTAATAAAGTATAGCTTTCAAGGCCTGCTTTAAGCGCTTCAAGCTTTGCTACTTGCTCTTTATGGCGTTCAAAAATACGCACGCCAATACGGCTAAACTTATCGGTGCCTGTTAAGCACTCCAAAAGTTGCGCTCGCTCATCGCCCGTGGCTTTTAAAAATGCAGCAAACTCGTGTTGCGCTAATAATACCGCACGGGAGAATTGCTCAAAGTTAAGCCCTATTTTGCTTTCTACTTCTTTTATTGTGTGGCTTTTGTCTGCTATTAGGGTTTCGTCTGGCAGGGTTACTAATGTGTGCTCTGCTACTTTAAGTTTGCCTGTTACTTTTTTATGGGTGCGTGAAATTGTATAGCGTGCACGATAAAGCTGTTTATCTTGCCCTAAAAAGTCGACCTCAGCGTAGCCTTCCCATGTGCCTCTGCGTAGTAAGTTTCGCGCATCATTTAGCTTAATGCTGTCGCCGTTAAACTCAATTAAATTACCTTTATCGCCACGTAGCCGTGCTGTTTTTGTATAAAGCGCTAAGCATATCGCATCTAAAAAGGTACTTTTACCTGCGCCGGTATCGCCTGTAATGGCAAATAAACCCGCGTCTTTTAATGGGGCTTGAGTAAAGTCTATTTCAGCGTCAACAATTGAGGCTAAGTTATGAATACGAACTGCGGTTATTTTCATAGTTGTTCTTGCTCCGTTAGCTCGTTTATCACGTCACTTAAAAGTACTTTTAGCTCATCGGGTACGCTTTGCCCTGCCATGTCTTTATCGTTTGCGAATGCTTGTTCTAATAAATTAAGTGGGTTAAGCATTTCAACCTCGCTTAAATCTTCAAATACGGTGTTATCGTCATTTTGCGCTGATTGCTCACGTACACGTTCAATACCACAAAATTTAATATGCTTGCCTTCAAGTGCTTGTTCTATTTGTTCTCTGAAGGTGGTGTCGGTATCGCTTGATTTAAGCTTTACACGTAAATAAGGCGCTACTGTATTTTGTGATGTGTCGAGTGCTTTTATTTGTTCGCACAGTTCACTTAATGGAACGCACTCCCCTTTTGGTAAAACAATTACATCGGCAGAGCGCGGAATGTAAAGGGGGTTTACAGTTGTACTAATCTGTTGTTTTTCATCAGAAATAAATTCAATAACATTTACTTGGTGGGTGTAGTT
The DNA here is from genome assembly GCF_015864465.1 of Pseudoalteromonas sp. SWN29. Lineage (NCBI taxonomy): Bacteria > Pseudomonadati > Pseudomonadota > Gammaproteobacteria > Alteromonadales > Pseudoalteromonadaceae > Pseudoalteromonas > Pseudoalteromonas sp. SWN29. The sequence continues at coordinate 6,624 of NZ_JADYXE010000045.1, read as the reverse complement.
ACGCTCTGAAAACGACATTGGAATAGGCGTACCGCTGTAGCGAATAACATCGCTTTTAGCAACTTGTTGCGCTTTGTGTAAATGTCCAAGGGCAACATAGTTAGCTTGTTTACCAAATACATTAGCTGAAATAGACTCTTCGCCGCCTATTACTAAGTTACGCTCAGAATCACTTGATATATCTCCGCCTTTAGCGTGTAAGTGCCCCATAACTATTAATGGTGAGTTTTGCTCATTTATATTAACAGCTTGCTCTAGTGCAAGTTCGTAAGCTTTTGCAACGCCTTGTGCATAGCTAGAGCCGTTTTCAGTTTGGCTAAGTGAACTTACATCGCTTGCGCGTAAAAATGGCATAGCGACGATTACAGCGCGTTTACTATTAGTATTTATGGTAATAACAGTTTCATCGGGTGTTGCGACATCAAAGCGCCCTACTACGTGAGTATCAAACTGGGCTAGTAATGGCTGAGCTGCCAAAATACGATTTGCAGAGTCGTGGTTACCCGCAATAATCACTACGTGTAATAGTGGGCATGCTTTTTTGGCATCTTTAATAAATTGATAAAGCTGATTTTCGGCGCTAGCGCTTGGTGTCGCTGTATGATAAATGTCGCCAGCAACTAAAAGTAAATCTATTTGTTGTTCAACAAGAGTGGCTAATAACCAGGTAAAAAAAGCTTGGTGTTCAACACGGCGATCGTGTTCGTAAAATTGTTGGCCAAGGTGCCAATCTGAGGTGTGGAGGACTTTCATGTCGCGCTCTTAATAAAACCATAAGAGCGCCAATATACCCAAGGCAGTTAAAGATGCAAGCCTAAGACCCGCATTACTTTAGGTTAAACTGTACCACGCTGAAAAAACAACCGGCAATGCTAAAAGTGCCATTAATAATGGGATTTTTAACGTTTTAGTTTGTTTTGCGTGTAGCGCCTTTAGTGCATTAGTTTCGTTGCACGCTGCTACTTTATCGATATAAAAATAACCCGAATCGAGATACTGCTTACAGTTATTCTCACTTGCTGGAATCGCAATTAGTTCTTGTTGTTTTTTTAGGATATAAAAATCCATAAGCCCACCGCATTTCTTGCTAGTAATCGATATTAATTTGAGGATAAATGTGACGAATTTATTTGCCTCAAATAAAAAGGTTGGCGATTTTAAATATAAACGGCACTAAAGATCAACCTAAAAATGCACTATTTTTAATTTATCGTACAAATAGTTAATATTACTGAAAACACAGCAATATTTGCGCCAATTAATAGCCACTTTTTACTGTGTTTTTGCTCAGTAGATAGGCGTTTAAGCGCATCTTGCTTATTACAACCCGATACCACATTTACATAGGAGTAATGGTTTGCTTGATAGCGCTCAAGTAATGCTTTTTTAGCAGGAATTGCTTCGAGCTGATGATCTTTTTTTACAATGTAAAATTTCATATCGTGCCCCTACAAATTGCGACTTACTTTTAATTTAAGCTATTACTATGAATTAGGCCTGAAAACCCTAAATTCAAGGGCTTGTTCCTGTTTTGACACTTTAAATCGAATTGCTGTTTGTAAACCCCCTTTACAGTTTTTATCCATTCGTATTTTGTTACAAATTAATTGTACTTTTTAACCTAAAAAACGAAGTGAACATCACCCTAAAAATACGGTATTTGGTCGCTAATTTATTGAAGCTTGCCGATATTTTTGTCAAAGTACGCTCACAAAATTATATTAGGACTAACAATGAAAAAAATAGGTCTTACGCTAAGTGCTTTAGTGTTGCCATTGGCAATATCGAGTGCAGCTATGGCGTCTTCGGTTGAGCAAACAAAAGGTTCTTTTGTTGATAAATTTCGTCAATTAGACGAAGCACTGCCAACTCCAAACGTTTATCGTAGTGCCGCTGGCGAACCAGGTGAAAAATACTGGCAGCAACAAGTTAATTACGATATTGATGTAAAGCTAGATGAAAAAAAGCACCGTATTACGGGTAGCCAAAACATCGAATACAAAAATAACTCTCCACATACGCTTAAATATTTATGGTTGCAGTTAGATCAAAATATTTTTAAAAGTGACTCAATTGCCGAAACAACTAAAACGTTTAAAAGCACTTTAGAAAGCTTACCAGCTCAAAAGCCCGCTAAATTAAGTTTAGGCGAATTACGTCGTCAGCAATTTATGAGCGACAACGAACTGGGTTATACAATTAGTGGCGTAAAAGATGACGATGGTAAAGAGCTACGTGTAACTGTAGTTGATACCCTAATGCGCATTGATTTAAACGAGCCATTAAAACCAGGTAAAGAAGTCGAATTTAGCATGAACTTTGCCTTCAACATTGTTGAAGAAGATGCAGTGGGTGCACGTTCTGGTTATGAGCACTTTGAAGAAGATGGCAATGACATATTCTTAATTGCTCAGTGGTTTCCTCGTTTAGCGGCTTATACCGATTACGAAGCATGGACAAACAAGCCGTTTTTAGGTTCTGGTGAATTTACACTTGAATTTGGCGATTACGATGTAGAAATTACTGTTCCTGCTGATCACATTGTATCGGCTACTGGTAAGCTTGATAACCCAAGCAAAGTACTTACTAGTACTCAGCGTAAACGTTTAAAGCAAGCTGAAACATCTAAACGCCCTGTGTTTATTGTTAACGCAGAAGAAGCGCTAGAAAACGAAAAAGAAAGCACTGACAAAACTAAAACGTGGCACTTTAAAGCAGAAAACGTACGCGACTTTGCGTGGGCGTCGTCTCGTAAGTTTATGTGGGATGCAAAAGGTTATCAGCAAGGTGGTGATGTTCGTCCATTAGTAATGGCAATGTCGTTCTTCCCTAAAGAAGGGGGCGATTTATGGGAGAAGTACTCAACTGAAGCGGTAGTACATACAATGGAAGTGTACTCTAAGTACTCTTTTGACTACCCATACCCTACTGCGCAATCGGTAAATGGCCCTGTTGGCGGTATGGAATACCCAATGATTACCTTTAACGGCCCACGTACTAAGTTACAAGACGATGGTACTCGTACTTATTCTCAAGCTGAAAAACGCTTTTTACTTGGCGTAGTTATTCATGAAGTGGGACATTTTTACTTCCCAATGATTGTTAACTCAGATGAACGCCAATGGACGTGGATGGATGAAGGCTTAAATAGCTTTTTAGATGGCGTTGCTGGTCGTGAATGGGATCCAACTATTCCTTGGGGTGTTGAACCTCGCGATATCGTAAGCTACATGAAGTCTGAAAACCAAGTACCTGTTATGACTCAGTCAGACAGCGTATTACGTTTAGGGCCTAATGCTTATACTAAACCTGCAGCCGCACTTAATATTTTACGTGAAGTAATTTTAGGTCGTGACTTATTCGACTTTGCATTTAAAGAGTATGCTCAGCGCTGGAAATACAAGCGCCCTACCCCAGCTGATTTTTTCCGTACCATGGAAGAAGCCTCTGGTGTTGATTTAGATTGGTTTTGGCGTGGCTGGTTTTACACCACAGACCATGTAGATATCTCGTTAGATAAAGTATATCAACTACGTTTAGACACTAAAAACCCTGATATTGACTACAACCGTTTACGCGACATTGAAGCAGACAAGCCTACGTCATTATTTGTTGAGCGTAACCGTGCAGAAGGTAAAAAAACATGGGTTGAGCAAAATACTGATGTTACCGACTTTTATGACGAAAACGACCGCTTTACTGTAACCAATAAAGAACGTAACTCGTACAATAAGTTTTTAAAAGGCTTAGAGCCGTGGGAGCGTAAAACGCTTGACCGTGCAGTAAGTGAAGATAAAAACTACTACGTTATGGAATTTTCAAACCTAGGTGGTTTGGTAATGCCTATTTTATTAGAACTAACGTATGAAGATGGTACTAAAGAAGAGCGTTATATTCCTGCTGAAATTTGGCGTCGTAATTATAAAAATGTTCAAAAGCTAATTGTTACCGATAAAAACAAGCCGCTTGTATCAGTAACTGTTGATCCAGGCTGGGAAACAGCTGACGTAGATGTAGAGAATAATAACTACCCTCGTCGTATTATTCCTTCACGTATAGAAGTGTACAAAAAGGAAAAGAGTAAAGCTAAAGTAAGTCGCGATATCATGCAAGATATTAAAACTGAACTTAAAACTGATGATAAAAAAGACGAAAAGGATGACGGTGAGGAGCAGCAATAATGCGCTTTTTGCTTATTATTGTTTGCCTTTTAGTTGCTGCGCCAAGTATGGCGCATCAACTAAAGTCGTCAGTTACAACCGTGCTTTTTAATAAACGTACGCATAATGTTGAATTAATGCATCGCTTTTATTTACACGATACCGAACATGCCGTAGGTACACTATTTAAAGGCAAAATCGATATTATTAATAATAAAGCCGATCAGCTTCGTTTTGCTAAGTATGTTGAATCGCATGTTGCTCTACAAACACTAAGTGGTGAGCCTTTAGCGCTTAGCTTTGTAGGGGCACAAGTTGATGGTAAGTTTTTTTGGGTTTACCAAGAAGCACCAATTCCTGAAAACATTGAAGGAATTAAAATGAGTAATGGCGCACTTCGTGATTTATGGCCATCTCAGGTAAATATGGTAAACGTTGAGGGCAAAGGTAAGATTAAAACCCTAAACTTTACCCAAGGTGATACTTGGCTCGAAGCCCGCTTTGAGCAAAATTAATAGTTAAAACTTCCCCAACCGACGCGCACAGCAGTTTATGTGCGCGTTTTCTTCATACGTTTAAACTGCGTTCATATTTGATCTGTTATTTGTAAATTTACGTAAAAATTGGTAGTTCAATTTGTATATTTACCTTTTTTTGCGCATGATATATCAGGCACTTAAATTACTTTTTTATCAATAGATTGATAATGGTGCGTATTAATATTTAAATATAGTTAGTTTCATTTATCCCTTTGTATTTACCGGCCTAGGGCATAAGCAGTAGAGAATTTTATGTTTAAATTTCATTTAGTAATAACTAAATTCAGGGAATGATATGACTGCTCAGGTTGAGGCTATTTTTGGAGTGATTTTTGATTTAGATGGGACATTGGTTTCATCAGAATTAGATTTTGCATTAATTAAGGCCCAAATAGGTTGCCCTTGCGAGCAAGATTTACTTGATTATATTGCTCAGTTGCCCTCACCGTATATGCGTGAAGAGGCAATGAATATAGTTCACCAACACGAATTAATAGACGCTCAACATGCCACTATTTTACCCGGCGTGAGTGAAGCTATTCATGCTTTAAAAGCCAAAAATATCCCCATGGCAATTGTTACTCGAAATTTTGATAAAGCAGCGGCAATTAAATTACAAAATAATCCACTCCCTATCAGCACAGTTTTAACGCGAAGCGATGCACCTGCAAAACCCGATCCCAGCGCTTTAAATGCCATTGCTACACTTTGGAACATTAACGCCAGAAATTTACTTTATGTAGGCGATTACCTTTACGACATTCAAGCTGCGCACAATGCAAATATGCGCGCGTGTTTATATGCTCCTGAGTCAACACCAGCCTACGCCGATCAGGCAGATTACGTTTTACATAACTTTGTTGAATTAGTGACATTGGTTGAGAGTTACTCTAAAAAAATAGAGTTATGTTAAATAGCGCGCTATTAAATTTATTTAAGAATAAGTGCTACGTTATTTAAATTACAAAATAACGTTTGTTCCTAGCCCAATACGTTTTGAATTGGTAAAATACCGAAAAACGTAACGTATTCATTAGGGGCACAAAATGGGCAGAGCATTTGTAGTTCGTCAAAGTTCTATGATCAAAACAGCCAATGCAAAAACAAAAGTAAACTCAAAGTATGGTAAAGAGATTTACGTTGCAGCAAAAAGTGGCGATCCCGATCCCGAAGTAAATCAAACACTACGCCGTCTAATCGAAAAAGCTAAAAAAGACCAAGTTCCGGCGCATGTTATCGAAAAAGCAATTGAAAAAGCAGCCGGTGGCGCAGGGGAAGATTACTCTGTTGCCCGTTATGAAGGCTATGGCCCTGGTAACTGTATGGTTATTGTTGATTGTTTAACTGACAATCCAAACCGTACTATCAAAGATGTACGCTTACCCTTTACTAAAACAGACTCTAAAATTGGTACACCTGGCTGCGTAGCACATATGTTTGATCATTATGCAGTACTTGGCTTTGCAGGCGATGACGACGAAGTTGTGCTAGAAGCATTAATGATGGCTGATGTTGATGTTAGCGATGTTGAAGCCGAGGACGGTAAAATATCGGTATTTGCACCGCCAACAGAATACTTTAAAGCTAAAACTGCCCTTGAAGACGCATTTGAAGGCATTAACTTTGAAGTTGACGAAATTACGTTTATTCCTCAAGTTAATATTGAAATTGAAGACGAAGAAGTTATTGCTAACTTTGATAAGTTTATAAATATGCTTGAAGATTGTGACGATGTACAAAACATTTATCACAATGCTATTGTAAAAAATTAGATTTAATTAGGGCGTGTTGATCTTTGCGGTATAAAAAACAAACAGCATGAGAATAAGGTATAATTGAATTCGCTAAAAAACGTTACACCGAACCCTCATGCCAAGATTAATGTTAACAGACGCGACATGGAATGTCTTATCAAAAGTAATGCA